>NZ_CAJTCF010000027.1:0-46683 GCF_910574735.1 Duncaniella muricolitica
ATGGAGCTGCGCAAGATTTTCAACGCTAAAATCTCACCGACAAAAGCCATGGGGCGGATGAACAGGTGGTATGAAAAGGTAATGGCTCTTGGTAACAACAACTTCCGCTCGGTAATCAAAACATTCAAGAACCACGCTCCAACTATCCTGAACTACTTCCGTCGTCGTGCGACCAATGCCTCTGCCGAGGCATTCAACTCTAAAGTCAAGATCTTTCGCTCACAAATGCGTGGTGTCCAGGACCGAGACTTCTTCATATTCCGACTGGTCAAACTCTACGCCTAAAAATTTAACACTTCTAACTGCCAAATTTAACATATGCACCGCCATTTCGGCTTGACCCGTGTTCCGTGATTTTAGCAAAAATAAAAAACGCTGAAAATCAAATGATTTCAGCGTTTTTCAACATTTAGCCATTTTGGCTTGTGACCCCGGAGATTTCGGGGTTATACGTCGTAAAACACTGATATTCACTTTGATAATGCGGAAGGTGTAAGTTCATTCACACATCACTCATACTGCTAAATCAGCGTTTTTCGTAATATCTCTAAAACATTAAACGCTGTGAATCAAATGATTTACAGCGTTCATGCGGCACTTTGCCTTGATTCTTGTGACCTCGGAGAGGCTCGAACTCTCGACCCACTGATTAAGAGTCAGTTGCTCTACCAACTGAGCTACGAAGTCATCTTATTTTGTGCTTGAGTGATTCGTTTTTGAATCTCTCATGAGGTCTCTCCCTCATTTGCGTTGCAAAGGTAGGGAGTTTTTTTGAACTGACCAAATGTTTTCGCAACTTTTTTCAAAAAAAGTGCGAAAAAGGTGTTTTTTGGTCGTTTTGGCCTGGAATCGGGGGTAAAATCTGGGGGCGAATTGGCTCAATAGATAATATAATCGAGGTGTGTTGCGTGGTGAGATGTTGCCGGGGCGGATTGGAGAAGGGATAAAATTATGGACGAGATGGACGTCTTTTCGGAAAATTTGAGCCTAAGTCGAAATTTTGGTGCATATGCCATAGGATTAAATGGTGAGATAGGTGGTGTTCTGCAGCTCCCCTTATGTCAGGTCGAATTGGGGCGGAGATTAATCTATGATGCATGGAATTTCGGATTAAGCCGAAATTTTTTATGATTCGAGTTCGATATTTGGTGTATGTCAGTTTTGCTGTGGGTTCGGTGGTGGTGGGAGGATGAGAAAAACGCCTCCCCCGGCGGTGGGGGAGGCGTGATTATAGTTGGCGGGCCGTAAGTGTGTGCGGCCCGTGGGGGAGGCTATTCTTCCTTGGTGCGGTTGTTGGTTCGCGATTTGTTTTTGGTGGCTGATGAGGCTATGTCCTTTTCTTCTTTGAGGTCTATCTCGTTGCGCTGGCTGTCGAGCACGCGATATTGGAGATAGGCGAGTGATTCGTCAGGGTAGAGCCTGAACCGGAATCCGTATTCCCATTGCCATTTGCGGTAGAGAGATGGAAATCCTTTTTTGAGGTAGGCTGCTACGTAGGGGTGGACATACAGGACAAAGTCTTTGACCTTGAGTGTGTTGACCAGATAGTCGAGTTTCTCGTGCAGAGTGTCGGTGAAGAGCAGTGACGGCTGTACTTCTCCTTTGCCGTGACAAGAGGGGCAGTCTTCGCTAGTGATGATGTCGAGGGCGGGTCGTACACGCTGTCGGGTGATCTGCATGAGACCGAATTTGCTCAGGGGCAGGATGTTATGGCGAGCGCGGTCGTTAGCCATGACTTCGCGCATGTGCTCGTAGAGTTTCTGCCTGTTTTCGGCTTTGTTCATGTCGATGAAGTCGACTACTATGATTCCGCCCATGTCGCGCAGTCTTAGCTGGCGTGCGATTTCGTCGGCGGCTCGGAGGTTGACTTCGAGGGCGTTGCTTTCCTGGTCGGGTGCGGCTTTTGAGCGGTTGCCTGAGTTTACGTCAATGACGTGGAGTGCCTCGGTATGCTCGATGATTACGTATGCTCCTGACTTGAACGAGACGGTCTTGCCGAAGGACGATTTGATCTGCCGTGTGATGTTGAAGTGGTCGAATATCGGGGTGTCGTTGTCGTAGAGCTTGACTATGTCTTTGCTTTCGGGCGAGATGAGTTCGACGTATTTGGCTATCTGGCTGTATGTGTCCTTGTCGTTGACGTGTATGCTCTCGAATGTGGGGCTGAAGACGTCGCGCAGCATGCCTACGATGCGGCTTTCCTCTTCAAATATGAGGGCGGGGGCTGTGGCTGTGCGTGCTTTGGCTACGGTCTCTTCCCAGCATCGGAGCAGTGTGCGGAGTTCGTGGTGAAGGTCGCGTACGCTTTTGCCTTCGGCCGATGTGCGGATGATGATTCCGAAGTTTTTGGGCCGGATGCTGTCGATGAGCTGTCGGAGGCGGAGTTTTTCCTCGGTGGTCTTGATTTTGGTGGATACCGAAATTTTGTCGCCGAACGGGATGAGCACCATGTATCGGCCTGTGAATGTGATTTCGGTGGTGAGTCGCGGGCCTTTGGATGATATTGGCTCTTTGACTATCTGTACGAGTAGTTCCTGCCCTGGCTGAAGCACGTTGGTTATGGTGCCGTGCTTGTCGATGTCGGGCTGGCGTTTCATCTTTGACACCGAGGCGTCGGTCTTTCGGTCGGTTATGGCGTTTTTGAGGAAGGCCGAGTAGGTGGAGAATTGCGAACCAAGGTCCAGGTAGTGAAGAAAAGCGTCCTTTTCGTAGCCTACGTTGACGAAGGCGGCGTTAAGACCGGGCATCAGTTTTTTGACTTTGGCCAGGTATATGTCGCCGACGGCATAGGCGATGTTTCGCGCTTCTTTCTGGAGGGAGACGAGGCGCGAATCTTCCAGCAGGGCTATTGATACCTCGGATGGCTGGACGTCGACGATTAGTTCACTTTTCATTAATGATTTTTGGATGGTTTGGTGTTAAGTGGCGGCGTTGCGGCTTGGCCGCGGTGCCGGGGGAACGTTACATGCAACAACGCAAAGAACAAACTTCGCGCCGGGGACTGACGCAAGGTGTGCGGCCCGGCTGTGAGTTTGTTCTTCGTGTTCGTTGCGCATTGCTTGGGGTGCGTCGGGCCGTCAATTACTTTTTCTTGTGACGGTTTTTGCGAAGACGCTTTTTGCGCTTGTGTGTAGCCATCTTGTGGCCTTTACGTTTTTTTCCGCTGGGCATGATTGCTATTGGTTTATGTTTGACAATTGAAATATATTTAGCACTCGAGGTTGTTCTTTACCTCTTCCATGAACACCTTGGCGGGCTTGAAAGCGGGGATGCGGTGCTCGGGGATGATGATGGTAGTGTTCTTTGAGATGTTGCGGGCGGTCTTCTCTGAACGGACTTTGGTGATGAAGCTGCCAAATCCGCGGAGATAAACGCTCTCGCCGTGTGAGAGGGAGTCTTTTACAGTCTCCATGAACTTTTCGATGGTCTCAAGTACATTGGCTTTGTCGATGCCGGTAGACTTTGAAATCTCGTTGACAATGTCGGCTTTAGTCATTTCTAAAGGTGAATTTATAATTGGTTAATATACTTCTCAAAAGCATATCCCCGAGGGGTGCTCGAGTTTTGCAGGTGCAAATATCGCAACTTTTTTTGAATTGACAAAACCTTATGCGATAATATTTTGCATAAATTTCACTTTGTCAGGTGGTTTGTGTGTTTTTGAGGGTTGACGCGGGTGTCTCTTGGCGTGTGAAGAGGGGCGGAAGGGCGCGGAGCGAGGGGGTGACGAGTCCGTCGGGGGTCAGCGACAATGACGGTGACGAGGGGTCGAGCCTGATGGCACGCCAGCCCGAGCGGAGCGCGCCAGCGATGTCGGTGGCCGGGTTGTCACCTATCATGAGGTGGCACGAGGGGTCGGTGAGGCCTGAGCGTTCCATGGCGTGGCGATAGAGGCGCGGGTCGGGTTTGTTTATGCCTATGTCGTCGCTGAGCACTGTGAGGTCTACCAGTGTGTCGAGGCCTGCGGTGTGGATTTTGCGGTGTTGCACGTCGGTGAATCCGTTGGATAGTATACCTATATTATATGCGTGCGCGCGCAGGTGTCTGACAAGCTCCATGGCTCCGTCTATCATGCATTTCTGTCGGGCGAGATGGTCGAGATAGATGGTGTCCATGCTGCGGGCCTCGGGGGCGAACTCTTCTTCGCTCATGTCGGGGACGTGCTCCCGTATGGGGTCGAGAAAGCGGTGCATACGCAGGTAGTCCTGAGTGATTTCGGCACGGTTGTAGCGTTCCCACAGGTCGTGGTTGTGGTGAAGATAGCTCTTTATCCATCGTCCGCATGAGCTGAAGTAGCGGTCGAGATGACAGTCGGCATAGGTGAGACGCAGCGATTCGAGCGAATTGGCCCGAAAGTCGATGAGTGTGTCGTCGAGGTCAAGCCACACCCAGCGTATCCCGGCTGTGTAGGCGCGCATCATGGGGAGCGATGTGGGGTCAGAGTTCATTGATTTTCCACCATTTGTATGATTTGGGGGCCTCGGTGTCGAGGTTGCCTTCATAGTGTCGCAAGGCTTTGACGGCGCGCATTGTCACGGGGAGTATGAGCACTTCATAGAGAGTCTTGAGCACAGTCTGTGTGGCGATGAGCATTCCAATCTCGCTCCATGCGAGCACTCCGCCGAAGGCTATTGGGAAGAAAATGAGCGAGTCGACGCCCTCGCCCCAGAGCGATGACACGATGGCGCGCAGCGAGAATCCGCGGCCGTCGCTTCCGGCGGCGAGCTTCATGCGCGACATTACGTAGGCATTGACCATCGAGCCGCACAGGAAGGCTATGAAGCTGGCTGCAAAGATGCGGGGTACGGCTCCGAATATCATGGCCATGGCTTCCTGGCCTGTCCATGACTCGGCTCCGGGGAGGAGGATGCCTAACTGCAGCAGCAGCGACACGAGGAGGTTCATGCCGAAGCCGAGCCATATCACAAGGCGCGCTTTGGCAAAACCGTAGACTTCGACGATGCAGTCGTTGAGTATGTAGGAGATGGGAAATACTATGACGCCGGCCGTGATGGTGAGCGGACCCAGGGGGACGGTCTTGATTTCCATAAGATTGCTCACGATGAGACACACGCAGAATGTGACCGCGAGCAGCAGGAAGGTGACTGAGATCTTGGCTTCTTTCATTGGTCAAGGAGTTGGTTGATAAATTCGCGCACGCAGCCTTCGCCTCCGCGCAGGCTCATGACGCGTATGCCGTCGATGCGTTTCACCTGCGGCATGGCGTCGGCCGGGCATGCGGCTATGCCGGCGTTGCGCAGCAGTTCGGCACAGTTGACGTCGTCGCCGATATATGCCACCTGACTCATGGTGATGCCCATGGACGAGCATATGTCAAGGGCGGCGGCGAGTTTTCCGCCGTCACGTTTGCCCTGGACGAGAAAATCGAGTCCTAGTTTTTCGGCGCGGCGTGTCACAATCTCGGTGGTCTCGCTTGTGACGATGCCTACTTTCACTCCTGCGCGCTGCAGGAGCTGTAGACCCATGCCGTCGCGGGTGTTGAACTTTTTCATAGTGTCGCCCGTGGAGGTGTAATACATGCCACCGTCGGTGAGAGTGCCGTCCACGTCGGTGAGAAAGAGGCGTATATCGGTCATGCGCTTGTCGGTAATGGTTAAAATCGGACTGCAAAATTACAAAAAAATGCCGTGATAGCGTGTTAAATAGCCCGACAATTACTAACTTTGCACATTATAATATAGAATCAATCAGTTCATAAGTCACTTTATGCAGGAAAAAATCATTATTCTCGACTTCGGGTCGCAGACAACGCAGCTCATAGGCCGCCGCATCCGCGAACTCGGCGAGTATTGCGAAATCGTTCCCTACAACAAGTTTCCATACGATGACCCTTCGGTCATAGGCGTGGTGCTTTCGGGGTCGCCGTTCTCAGTGTATGACGAAAAGGCGTTCCGCACCGAGCTCGACCGTCTGCGCGGTCATCTGCCCGTGCTCGGCATCTGCTATGGAGCGCAGTTCATATCCTACACATCGGGCGGCTCGGTTGAGCCGGCTCCCTCGCGTGAATATGGCCGTGCCCACCTCTCGAGCATCGACACCGCCAATCCTCTGATGCGCGACATCCCTGTCGGCTCGCAGGTGTGGATGAGCCATGGCGACACCATCACTTCGATTCCCGACAATTTCAAGATTATAGCCTCGACCGACAAGGTGGCCATAGCAGCCTATCAGGTAGAGGGCGAGCAGACCTGGGGCGTACAGTTCCATCCCGAGGTCTATCACTCGGAGTGCGGCACCCAGATATTGCGCAACTTTGTCGTAGACATCTGCGGCGGCAAGCGCGACTGGACAGCCGAGTCATTTATCGAATCGACCGTCAAGGCTCTCCGCGAGCAGCTCGGTGACGACAAGGTGGTGCTCGGACTGAGCGGCGGTGTTGACTCTTCGGTTGCCGCCGTGCTTCTCAACCGCGCCATCGGCAAGAATCTCACCTGTATATTTGTCGACCATGGCATGCTGCGCAAAAACGAATTCCGCAACGTGCTCCATGACTATGAGTGCCTCGGCCTTAACGTGATAGGTGTGGACGCATCGGCTAAATTTTTCAGCGAACTTGAAGGCGTGACCGAACCCGAGCGCAAACGCAAGATTATCGGCAAAGGCTTTATCGATGTCTTTGACGAAGAGGCCCATAAGATCAAGGATGTGAAATGGCTCGCACAGGGTACTATCTATCCCGACTGTATCGAGTCGCTCTCCATCACCGGCACAACAATCAAGAGTCACCACAACGTGGGCGGACTCCCCGAGAAGATGAATCTCAAGCTCTGCGAGCCGTTGCGTCTGCTCTTCAAGGACGAAGTGCGCTCCGTAGGCCGTCAGCTCGGCATGCCCGAACATCTCATCAAGCGTCATCCATTCCCCGGTCCCGGTCTAGCAGTGCGCATACTCGGCGACATTACCCCCGAGAAGGTGCGCATACTCCAGGATGCCGACGATATATTCATCCAGGGTCTGCGCGACTGGGGGCTCTATGACAAGGTGTGGCAGGCCGGCGCGATACTTCTGCCTGTGCAGAGTGTCGGCGTGATGGGCGACGAGCGCACATATGAGCGCGCCATCGCACTGCGCGCAGTGACATCGACCGATGCCATGACCGCCGACTGGGCTCATCTCCCCTATGACTTTATGGCTGCCGTGAGCAACGACATCATCAACAAGGTGCGTGGTGTCAACCGCGTATGTTATGACATCTCCTCCAAGCCACCGGCAACCATCGAGTGGGAATGATTCAGATAGGAGTATAATAAGACAATGGCCGCATCTGAAATGCGGCCATTGTCTTATTATACTCCTATCTGAATCAGCAGTTCTTCAGGATGGAGGGAGTAAGGGTGATTACTTTTTGCGGGAAGGAGAAAGTCTACATTGCGGATTCGCTGCTGCACGGGCGTCTTGGAGGATTGCACGACAAGAAGTCGATAGTCATGATTCTCACCACCGGCATCGGCCAGCTCTCGTGAGGGAGCCGTCGGGGAGAGAGACGCCGGCATCGGTCGTAAAATATTGCCGGAAGTATCAACAAATAGTGTGAGCGGTGTGTTATAATACTGAATCTCAGCAATGAGATTGCGGTATGAGGCTCAATAAATTTCAACTATTAATACTTCTTGGTTATGAAAAATCTACTTCAAAAGTTCATGGGAGAGTCCCGCTGTTGGTGGGTAATCCTGTTGGCAGGAATTCTGATGGTCATTTGTGGCTTTACTTATTGGTTCTGGCCGGTAGCCGGATATGCCGTAGCCTCTCAGATATTCGGATGGCTGCTTATCCTTGTCGGAGTCATACAGCTGTTGCAGTCGTCAGGTCCTCATGCCGGACGAGGCTGGGGCTGGTGGCTTGCCGGAGGTATCATAGACATGTTTATCGGTTTTATGATGGTTCGCAGCATCGTTTTGTCCGAGGCGGTCTTCCCCTATTTCCTTGCATTCATATTTATATTCTGGGGCATCAGCGCGCTGTGTGCTTCTGTACAGCAGAGCGGCCGACGCTACTGGTGGCTACAGCTTGTCAACGGCATCCTGCTCCTGCTGATCGGATTCTTCTTCATAGAGGCCGGCTGGATTCAGGATATGGCTATGACAAGTTTCCTCACCTCGCTTGCGTTTATTTACTGGGGCTTCTCTCTGTCGATGCTTTCGTATGATATGAAGCCTTCGAGATAGTCTCTCTATATAAAGAAAGTAAGTAATAAGGTTACTTCTCTGATGTGTGACAGAGAAGTAACCTTATTACTTTCTTAACTTATTACTTCCTTAACTCTATAATTACAGAGAGGAAACGGCGGCGTGCTCGATTGCGAGACCGGTCTGATAACGCTTGATGTAGGTGTCAAATCCGGCTACATCTTCGGGCAGAGGTGCTATCTCTACTCCTGTGTTGTCAAGAAATACGCAGTCGTTGAGCCAGCCGGCAAGTGAACGACCCTCGGCGTTGTTGACCACATAGGCAGCGAGCAGGGCTATACCCCAGGCTCCGCCTTCGCCGGCAGTCTCCATGACGGAGATGGGCGAGTTGAGAGCCGCGGCCAGCACACGCTGTCCCACTCCCGGGGTCTTGAAGAGTCCGCCGTGACCGGTGATGCGGTCCACCTCGACTTTTTCCTCGTTAAACAGTATGTCATTGCCTATCTTGAGCACAGCCACCGATGCATAGAGGTTGGCGCGCATGAAGTTGGCAAGCGAGAATTTGTCGGTGGCCTTGCGCACGAAGAGCGGACGCCCCTCGGCGAGTCCGGTGACGGGTTCGCCCGAGAAGTAGTTGTATGACAGCAGGCCGCCGCAGTCGGGATCGCCGGTCAGAGCGTTGTTGTAGAGCTTGCCGAAGACCTCGTTCATGTCGACGGGTACGCCGAGAAGCTGCTGGTATTCCTTGAAGAGGTTTACCCATGCGTTGAGATCGGAGGTGCAGTTGTTGCAGTGCACCATGGCCACAAGGCTTCCGTCGGGGGTTGTCACCATGTCAATCATCTCATAGGGGCGCGAGAGCTCTTTCTCAAGCACTATCATTGAGAATGACGATGTGCCGGCCGAGACGTTGCCGGTGCGCTGAAGCACAGCGTTGGTCGCCACCATGCCTGTGCCTGCGTCACCCTCGGGTGGACAGAAAGGCACTCCAGCCTTGAGATGGCCCGACACGTCGAGCATGCGCGCGCCTTTTTCGGTGAGATGTCCGGCGTCCTTGCCGGCCACGAGTATGCGCGGCAGTATATCCTCGAGTTTCCATGGATAACCCTCGGGAGCCACGAGTGAGTCAAACTTTTCGATCATATCGGCCGAATAGTTCTTAGTGGCCGGGTCGACCGGGAGCATACCGGAGGCATCGCCTACGCCGAGCACCTTCTCGCCGGTGAGCTGCCAGTGGATATATCCGGCAAGCGTGGTGAGATAGGTGATGTCCTTGACATGGGGTTCGCCGTTGAGTATGGCCTGATAGAGATGAGAGATGCTCCAGCGCAGAGGTATGTTGTAGACAAAGAGCTCGGAGAGCTTTTCGGCCGCAGGTCCGGTGTTGGTGTTGCGCCATGTGCGGAAGGGCACGAGTATCTCCTCGTCTTTGCCAAACGGCATGTAGCCGTGCATCATTGCACTGATGCCGATGGCGGCGAGAGTCTCTATCTCGACCTCATAGCGGTGCAGCACGTCTTCGCGCAGATGGGCGTAGCAGTCCTGCAGACCATAGAGGATGGCTTCGGTGCTGTAGGTCCACATTCCGTCGGCGAGCTGGTTTTCCCAGTCGTGCACGCCCGAGGCTATGGGGCGGTTGTCCTCGTCGATGAGCACCGCCTTGATGCGTGTCGAGCCAAACTCGATGCCGAGCACGGCTTTGCCGTTTGTGATTGTAGTCTTAGCGTCCATGTTACTCTCAGAGATAGAGCGATTTGTTGAGCATATAATATACCTCGCCCATGCGGAGTGACTGCTTGAAGCCCTCGATGGTGGTGTTTTTGTCGATGTGTACCATCTCTATGCCGGCGATTTCGGCATAGTCTTCCCAATATTCAGGAGTGATGTCGTAGGAGAAGCACGAGTGGTGTGTGCCGCCTGCCAGAATCCACGCGGTGGCTCCAATCTCAAAGTTGGGCATGGGTATCCACAGTGCCGATGCAACGGGCAGTTTGGGCAGAGATTTTGACTTGATGCACTCGACGTCGTTGACGATGAGGCGGAAACGGTTGCCCATGTCGACTACGGTGGCTGTCACGCCCTTCTCGGGCTTGGAGGTGAACACCAGACGTGCGGTGAGGCTCTTGCGTATGCCTATGCCGAGGAAGTGTACCTCCAGACGGGGACGCTCTTCAGCGATGAGCGGGCACACCTCGAGCATGTGGGCCTGGAGTATAGAGCTCTTCTTGCCGTCAAAGTTGAGGGTATAGTCCTCGAGGAACGAGCATCCACCCTTCATGCCCTGAGTCATCACCCAGAGAGTGCGGTAGAGTGCGGCCGACTTCCAGTCGCCTTCTGCTCCGAAGCCGTAGCCCTCGGCCATGAGACGCTGTGAGGCAAGGCCCGGTATCTGGTCAAAGCCTCGGCCGGTGGCGTCGACATTGATGTCGCCGAGATCGTCAAAGTTGGTGGTGAAGCCCTTGGCTCCCTTGTCCTTGAGCATGGCGCGGAGGGTGAGTTCAGCCTTGGCCGAGTTACACACCTTGCGATATTCCTCGGTAGCTTTGTCCTCGAGTTTCTTGTCGTGGGCGTAGAGCTTGAAATACTCGGCCACGAGAGCATCGACATCCTCGTCACGTATGGCGTCGAAGTAGGGCATCAGCGAGCTGAAAGGCATGTAGTCGACGTGGTAGCCCATGCGTATCTCGGCCTCCACTTTGTCGCCGTCGGTCACGGCCACATTGTTCATCTGGTCGCCCAGACGTATGATGCGCATGTCCTGAGCGTCGGCCCAGCCCACACACACGCGCTGCCATACGGCGATGTGTTTCTGTGTCCCTTCATCCTTCCAATAGCCGGTCACAACCTTGCGGCGTACACGCATGCGGGCACAGATATGGCCAAACTCGCGGTCGCCGTGGGCACTCTGGTTGAGATTCATGAAGTCCATGTCCATGGTCTTCCAGGGTATCTCGGCGTTATACTGTGTGTGGAAGTGGAGCAGGGGTTTGGAGAGAATCTTCAGTCCGTGTATCCACATCTTGGCGGGCGAGAAGGTGTGCATCCATGTGATGATGCCTGCACAGCGCGGGTCGTTGTTGGCGGCCTTCATGATGTCCTCGACTTCGCGCGAGGAGTTGGCGGTGCCTTTATACACCACTTTGACCGGAAGATTGCCTGAATGATTGAGGCCTTCTACCATCTCTTTGCTGTGAGCGTCAACGGCGACTACCGCGTCACCGCCATAAAGAAGCTGGGCACCTGTCACCCACCATATTTCATAATTTTCGTACATGGCTTGTTAATATGTTTTTTAGTGTATTTGTTTTTTGTATGTAATATATAATCAGAAGTATATAATAACCGTAAATCAGGCGATTGTCAATTCTTCATCACTGTCCGTAATACGCGCCGGGGCCGTGCTTGCGGTTGAAGTGTTTCTCGATGAGAAGCGGGTTCATAGTGAGCGACGGGTTGACGCTATAGGCTATGAAAGCCATCTTGGCAACCTGCTCCATCACCACGGCGTTGTGTACTGCGTCATGAGGGTCTTTGCCCCATGAGAAGGGACCGTGATTCTTAACAAGAACACCGGGTGTGTGCATGGGGCTCAGCCCTTCAAATCTCTTAACTATCACGTTGCCGGTCTCGAGTTCATACTCGCCCTTGACCTCGGCCTCGGTCATGTCGGGTGTGCAGGGGATGGCGTGGTGAAAATAGTCGGCATGGGTGGTGCCGATGTTGGGCAGGTCGAGGCCGGCCTGGGCCCAGGCTGTGGCATAGGTCGAATGGGTGTGTACCACACCGCCGATCTCGGGGAAGGCGCGATAGAGCACCAGATGGGTGGGGGTGTCGGACGAGGGTTTGAGGTTTCCTTCCACACGCTGACCGGTCATGAGGTCGACAACGACCATATCGTCGGGAGTCATGGTGTCATAGTCGACTCCGCTGGGCTTGATTACCACGAGTCCTTTCTCGCGGTCGATGCCTGAGACGTTGCCCCAGGTGAATATGACGAGTCCGTGCTTTACGAGATCCATATTGGCACGATACACCTTTTCTTTTAATTCTTCTAACACTTGGTTTATGTTTTAATTAGTAATTAACAATTAGTAATTAGTAATTTTTTGCTCAGACTTTAAACTTCAGGCTCTTCATGTAGAGCGATTGGTTGAACCGATAGAGCGAAGCTCCGCGTCGCGAGCCGGTCTTGTCGATGAGGTCGGTTTTCTCCACACATCCGGTCTCGGCTATGCGTTTGCGGAAGTTGCGCTTGTCGATGGGCTCTCCGAGTATGGTCTCATAGAGCGTCTGTAGCTGCGACAGGGTGAACAGTTCGGGCAACAGGTTAAATCCTATGGGTTCGGTCGAGAATTTGCGTCGGATTACTCCCAGCGTCATCCTCACCATCTCGGGATGGTCAAAGCCGAGGGGAGGCAGTTCGTCGAGCCTTACCCAGCAGGCGTTGTGTCGGGCGAGCAGTTCGGGGTCATACTCTCCCGGACCAAGCAGCGCGTAATAGGCTATCGACACCACGCGCTCTCCGGGGTCGCGTCTGACCTCGCCGAAGGCGTGCACCTGCTCCATATACACGTTTTCCAGGCCCGTGAGTTCGCGCAACACGCGGCGGCCGGCGTCGTCAACGCTCTCGCCTTCCTGCACAAAGCCACCCATCACCGACCACTTGCCCTTCTCGGGCTCGAAATCCCGCTTGGTGAGGAGCAGACACAGCCGCCCCTCGACCAAGCCGAAGATTATACAGTCGACGGCGATATAAAACCGCGGATTTTCACTGTAGAAGTTCACGTTACCAGAAGTAGATATAGAATGCTACTGTGATGCCGAGTATTATGATGGTGTTGACCACGTCCCATGCAGTCCAGCTTGCGCGTGTGGCGGCTATCTGCTCGGGGGTAGAGGTGCCGAACACCAGACCGCGGATTTTCTCGGGCTCGGGAGCCTTGGTGCAGAGCGATACTATCACACCCACCGCGAGGCAGAACACAAGCATCCATCCGCAGAAGAACAGCCAGTTGCAGTCATAGAATATGTATTGAAACATTGAGCCTTCGCCGTTACCCGGGGTGATGCCGGCATTGCTGTAATATACCTTGGCACCGAGACGTGTGAGGCCGATGATGAGACCCGAGAGGAGTGCCCACATGCCACCCTGGGCCGAAGCGCGTTTCCAGAGGATGCCGATGAGGAATGCGGCCGCGATGCCCGGGGCAAGCACCGACTGCACGTCCTGGAGATAGAGATAGAGCACGTCGCCCACGGAGCGCATCACGGGTATCCAGAGGATGCCGAGAATCACGATGACTACGGTAGCGGACTGACCTATGCGCACCAGTTTCTTGGGGTCGGTGTCGGGTTTGTAACGCTGATAGAAGTCGATGGTGAAGAGTGCGGCCGATGAGTTGAACAGCGATGCCAGCGACGACATGAGAGCTGCGAGGATGCCACACACGATGAGGCCTTTGACTCCGGCGGGCAGCAGTTTGGCCACGAGGGTGGGGAAGGCGGCGTCAGAGTTGACATTGCCGTTGGCAAGCATGGGCAGGAAGCCTTCGCCGCCGGCGGCTATGGAGTTCTGGTGAATGGCAAACGCTATTATGCCGGGGATGAGGAAGAGAAACACGGGAAGAAGTTTGAGATAGGCTCCGAAGATGGTGCCTCGGCGGGCTTCCTTCTCGTCCTTGCCCGAGAGTACGCGCTGCACGATAAACTGGTCGGTACACCAGTACCAGAATCCGATTACTGCCGAGCCTACGAGCGCGCCGAGCCAGGGATATTGCGGGTCGTTGTTGTCGCGTATGAGGTTGACCATTGTGTCGCCATACTCATTGACTTTGACGCTCGAGCATATGCGCATCATCTCGTCCCAGCCGCCGAGTTCCTTGAGGCCGAGCACAAGGATGATAAGCGAGCCGAGCAGAAGTATGGGGGTCTGGAGCACGGAGGTGTAAAGCACTGATTTCATACCGCCGAAGATGGTGTAGAGGGCGGTGAGAAGCACCAGACCGATGGCTGCGATCCAGAAGAAGTCAATGCCCCAGAGCTCCTCGATGCCAAACACCTGCTGAAACACGAGGCCGCCGGCATAGACTGTCACTGCTACCTTGGTGAGCACGTAACTGATGAGCGAGATGGTGGCGAGGATGGTGCGTGACTGAGGGTTGAAGCGTCGCTCGAGAAACTCGGGCATGGTGTAGACCATCGATCGGGTGTAGAATGGCACGAATACCCAGCCGAGCAGAAGTATCATCCAGCCCTGGATTTCCCAGTGGGCCATAGCCATGCCCGACGATGCGCCTGAGCCGGCAAGACCGATGAGGTGTTCCGAGCCGATGTTGGATGCGAAAATTGATGCGCCGATGGCTATCCATGTGGCGTCTTTGCCGCCCAGAAAGTAGTCGGCGGCGTTGTTTTGTTTTTGTCTCATTACCCAGACGATGATTCCTATCAACGCCAGGAAAAATATTGCTATGACAATCCAGTCGAGTGAAGCCATACTTTATTTAATTAGCAATTAGTAATTTTTTGGCAAGACGTTAAACTTGCCGGACTCTTTAACTTTATAAACTCTTTAAACCACAAGATTACTGTGCGAAGAATGAGAGTATGGTGTGGCTTGTGTAGGTTTCGCCTGGTCGGAGCATTACCGAGGGCCAGTCGGCCTTGTTGGGCGAGTCGGGATAGTGCTGGGTCTCAAGGGCGATGCCTGTGCGCTGGTTGTAGACCACGCCATCCTTGCCGGTCACGGTGCCGTCGAGGAAGTTGCCCGAGTAGACCTGGATGCCGGGCTCGTCGGTGTATACGCTCATGCCCACACCGCTCTCGGGGCTGTAGAGTGTAGCGGCTATCTTGTCGATGCTTCCTTCGGTGTCGAGCACCCAGTTGTGGTCATATCCGTTGCCGTTCTTGAGCTGTACATAGTCATATTTGTCGATGTCTGCGCCAAGACGCTTGGGCACTGTGAAGTCCATGGGAGTGCCGACTACGGGAAGTATCTCGCCGGTGGTCATATAGGTCGAGTCGACGGGTGTGAAGCCCGATGCATAGACATAGAGCATGTGGTCGGTCACGGGCACAGTCGCGTCGCCCGAGAGGTTGAAGTAAGAGTGGTTGGTGAGGTTGACCACGGTCGGCTTGTCGGTGGTCGCGCTGTAAGCGATGTCGAGCTTGTTGCCGGGAAGGGCTGTATATGTCACGGAGGCTTTCACGTTGCCGGGAAAACCGTTGTCGCCGTCGGGCGAATCCATTGTCAGTATAAGTGTGGAGTCGTTGGGCTGCTGGGCGGCATACGCCTGATATTGCCAACCGGTGGGACCGCCGTGGAGTGTGTGGCCGAAGTTATTGACCGGCAGTTGGATAGTGTCGCCGTCGATGGGCAGACGGCCGTGGTCGATGCGGTTGGCATAACGTCCGATAGCCGCGCCAAAGTCTGTCTGGTTGTTTTCGGGCAGATAGGCCTGGATGCTGTCAAAGCCCAGCACTACGTCGCGCATCTTGCCGTCGCGTCCCGGCACTTCGAGAGCCACGATGCGGCCGCCATAGTTGGTTATGGCTACCTCCATGCCTGTACTGCTCTTGATGCAGTAGAGGGCTGTGGGCTTGCCGTCCACTTCCGCTACAAATTTAGCCGGGTCGATACCTGCCATCATTGCAGGTGAGTCAGTGTGTCCGGAGACACACGAGGCAATCGTCATCGCCGCTACCGATGCGACAGCCATAAGAAGATGTTTCTTCACGGTGTTGGTTGTTTTTATTTAATATGTGTTAGATTCCGATTATGATTTGCGGTGAGGGTGATGAATGAAAGGATGAGTGTAAAAAATACACTTATTTTTACTCCGCAAAGATACAATCAATTACGATGTGATTCCAAATAAATAAATATGTTTTACAACATATTGTTGAATATTGTTTTTTTGAGCCTGTGCACACCTTGATTATGTACATGTCAGCACTTTTTATTACCTTTGCAGAAATAATCATAACAAAACCGCAATTCAAAGCACCACAACAATGAATCTTACCGAGCTTACAGCCATCTCGCCCGTGGACGGGCGATACCGTAACAAGTGCGAACGACTTGATGAATACTTCTCGGAATATGCCCTCATACGCTACCGTGTCAAAGTCGAGGTAGAGTATTTCATAGCTCTCTGCGAGATACCTCTCGGCCCGCTCGCCACGGTGAGCCATGATGTGTTTGGTGCGCTGCGCGACATCTACAAGGACTTCACTGTCGAGGATGCCGCTCGCATCAAGGAGATCGAGAGCGTGACCAACCACGACGTCAAGGCCGTGGAATATTTCCTCAAGGAGCGTTTCGACGTTCTCGGACTCGAGGCCTACAAGGAGTTCATACACTTCGGCCTCACCTCGCAGGACATCAACAACACAGCCGTGCCCATGTCGATAGCCGACGCCATCCGCGACGTATATCGTCCGCGTCTCGTGGAGATGATTGATCATCTCGATGCGCGTGCCGACGAGTGGTACGACATACCCATGCTCGCCAAGACCCACGGACAGCCCGCCTCGCCCACACGTCTTGGCAAAGAGATAAAAGTGTTTGCCTACCGTCTGCGCCGTCAGCTCGAGATGCTCGACGCCGTGCGCATCAGTGGTAAGTTCGGTGGTGCCACCGGCAACTTCAACGCCCATCTCTGCGCTTTTCCCGGTCAGGACTGGAGAGAGTTTGGCGCGCGCTTCCTGAGCGAGAAGCTCGGCATCGAGCGCGAGGAATACACCACCCAGATTTCCAACTACGACAATCTGGCCGCTCTCTTCGACGCGCTTGCCCGCATCAACGACATTATTCTCGACCTTGACCGCGACATGTGGATGTACATCTCCATGGAGTATTTCAAGCAGAAAATCAAAGCTGGCGAGGTCGGTTCGTCAGCAATGCCCCACAAGGTCAATCCCATCGATTTCGAGAACTCCGAAGGCAACATCGGCATAGCCAACGCCCTGTTCAAGCATCTTGCCGGCAAGCTCCCCGTGTCACGTCTGCAGCGCGACCTCACCGACTCGACCGTGCTCCGCAACATCGGTGTGCCCATGGCCAACACCCTCATAGCCATCGCCTCGACCATGAAGGGTCTCGGCAAGCTCCTGCTCAACCGCGATGCCATCGATGCCGACCTTGACAACACATGGAGCGTGGTGGCTGAGGCCATACAGACCATACTACGTCGCGAAGGCTATCCCAAGCCCTACGAGACTCTCAAGGCTCTCACACGCACCAACACCGCCGTGACCGCCGAAAGCATCTCGGCCTTCATCGACACACTCCAGGTGTCGGATGAAGTCAAAGCCGAGCTTCGCAAAATCACTCCCCATACCTATACAGGATACTAATCTTAATTAGTGGTCAGCTATACTCGTCAGTATAGCTGACCACTAATTGCTAATTTGCAAGAAAGGATGCCCTCACAATATAAGATACGCTTCATTTTCATAGCCGCATTATGGCTCGTGCTCTGCTACATGGTCATAGCCTCGCAACCGTTCACGCTGTGGGTGCTCTTTGTCATTGTGGCCTCGGGCATCGTGGTATGGGCTCCTCTCTACAAGAAATACATTAAGAATGGAAAAGGAAAAGACGAACGTTGACATCAACAACGGGGCACAACCCGGGTCAACAGCGCCGTGCACACCGCTTCTCGACACCATTGACTCTCCGGCCGACCTGCGTAAGCTCGCGCCGGAGCAGTTGCCTCAGGTGTGCGCCGAGCTACGCTCTTTCTTGATTAATTCACTCTCTTCCCATCCCGGCCACTTCGCATCGTCAATGGGTGCGGTCGAGCTGACCGTAGCCCTGCATTATGTGTTCAACACACCTTACGACCGCATAGTGTGGGATGTCGGCCACCAGGCCTACGGCCACAAGATTCTCACCGGACGGCGCGACTCATTCACCACCAACCGCACTCTTGGCGGTCTGTCGGGATTCCCGTCGCCAAAGGAGAGCGAATATGACACCTTTACGGCCGGACATGCGTCCAACTCCATCTCGGCAGGTCTAGGCATGGCTGTGGCGGCCGCTCTCCACAAGGACGAGCCCCCGCGCAATGTCGTTGCCGTCATAGGTGACGCTTCGATAAGCGGAGGTCTGGCTTTCGAGGGACTCAACAACGCCGCCAATTCCAATTCCAATCTTCTCATCATCCTCAACGACAACGACATGTCGATTGACCGTAATGTCGGGTCGTTGAACTCCTATCTCGCCCATCTCAACACTTCAAAGGGCTATAACGACCTGCGTTACAACGTCTCGGGCATGCTCAAGAAGTTCAATCTCATCACCGAGAGCGGCAAGGGGAGAATAATGCGGTTTAACAACAGTCTTAAATCGCTGCTTAATCGCGAACAAAATATTTTCGAAGGGCTTAACATCCGTTATTTCGGTCCCTTCGACGGC
The DNA here is from genome assembly GCF_910574735.1 of Duncaniella muricolitica. Lineage (NCBI taxonomy): Bacteria > Pseudomonadati > Bacteroidota > Bacteroidia > Bacteroidales > Muribaculaceae > Duncaniella > Duncaniella muricolitica. The sequence continues at coordinate 18,565 of NZ_CAJTCF010000027.1, forward strand.
CACGACATCGCCACTGTGGTGCGTGTGCTCAACGACATAAAGAATTTCAAAGGGCCCCGCATACTCCATCTGCGCACGGTCAAGGGCAAGGGGTTTCTCCCGGCCGAGAAAGACCCCGCGACATGGCATGCTCCCGGCATCTTCAATCCCGCTACCGGCGAACGGCCCAAAGAATCACCCGAAAAACCGCCCAAATATCAGGACATCTTCGGACGCACCCTCGTAGAGATTGCCGATGCCGACGACCGTGTGGTGGGCGTCACCGCCGCCATGCCTTCGGGCACATCCATGAGCATGCTTCAGGAGAAGTATCCGGCACGCACGTTTGATGTAGGCATTTCCGAGGGACATGCCGTGACATTTGCCGGAGGCATGGCCAAGGACGGTCTGAAGCCCTTTGTGGCGATATACAGCTCTTTTCTGCAGCGAGCCTACAGCCATATCATACATGATGTGGCCATCGAGGGGCTTCCCGTGACATTCTGCCTCGACCGGGCCGGTCTTGTCGGAGAGGACGGTGCCACGCATCATGGCGTGTTTGACCTCGCATATCTGCGCTCCATTCCGGGCATGACTATTGCCGCCCCGCGCAACGGCGACGAGCTGCGCCGGCTCATGTATACATCGCTGACGATCGCCGGCCCCATGGCCATACGCTATCCGCGCGGACGGGCGGTTGCCAGACCTTCCGACACTCGCGAGACTGTAGCTGTAGGCACCGGTGAGCGGCTGAAAGACGGTGCCGACCTGGCCATACTCACGGTCGGTCCTGTGGCCGACGACGCGCTAAGTGCCATCAAGCGTGCCGAGAGCGAGACGGGCATGAGCATAGCACTCTATGACATGCGCTTTATCAAACCGCTCGATACGTCCCTGCTCACAGATGTGCTCGGCAAGCAATGCCCTGTAATCACAATCGAGGACGGCACTGTCAACGGTGGATTCGGCTCGGCGGTGCTCGAATGGATGAGCGGGAATCTCGACAAGGCCGGAGTGAAAGCCATGCCGCCGCTGACAAGGCTTGGCGTGCCTGACCGGTTCATACCTCAGGGTACTCCCGACCAGCTACATAAACTGTGTGGATTTGACGAAGAGTCAATCTATAACACTATACTTGAAATACCATCTTAAGCCTCCGACCGATGAAAATCATCATTGCCGGCTGTGGTGAGGTGGGATCACATCTGGCCAAATTGCTCTCGCGCGAGGAGCAGGACATCACCGTTATCGACGAGGACAGCTCCAAGTTGGCTGTGCTCGACTCCAACTACAATCTGCTCACGGTGCAGGGGCGTCCGACATCGTTCAAGACTCTGCGCCAGGCCGGTGTGGAGGGGTGTGACCTCTTCATTGCCGTCACCCCGTTTGAGACGCGCAACATCGTGTCGTGTGCCATCGCCAAGAGCCTCGGTGCGGAGAAGACTGTGGCGCGTGTCGACAATTTTGAGTTCAAAGACCCGGCCAACCGCTCGTTTTTCGCATCTATAGGAGCCGACGATATGATTTATCCCGAGTATCTCGCGGCTCTGGAGATTATCACCGCGCTCAATCACAACTGGGCGCGCCACTGGTTTGAGCTGCACGAGGGCGAACTGATACTCGTCGGTGTCAAACTGCGTGACAACGCTCCCCTCATCGGCAAATATCTTAAGGATCTCGGCCGTTCGACCCACGACTTTCACGTGGCAGCCATCAAGCGTCACCACGAGACCATCATTCCCGGTGGTGACGACCGTCTGCTGGCCGACGATATAGTCTATTTCATGACCACACGCGAGCATGTTGCCAATCTCATACCCCTCTGCGGTAAGATTGAGCGACGCATACGCGACGTCATCATCATGGGTGGAAGCCGCATAGCCATACAGCTCTGCAACATGGCCGGCGACAAGTTCAACTTCAAGATTCTCGACCCCGACCGCGAGCGGTGTCTCAAGCTCTCCGAGCGGTGTGCCGACGCGCTTATCATCAATGCCGACGCGCGCGACACCGATGCCCTGCGCGATGCCGGCATAGTTGACACCGACGCCTTTATTGCCATATCCGACAGCAGTGAGTCAAATATCCTCACCTGTCTGTCGGCCAAGGAGTTTGGCGTCAAGAAGACTATAGCCGAGGTCGAAAACCTCCAGTTTATCTCCGAGGCCGAAGGGCTCAACATCGGCACGGTGGTCAACAAAAAGCTGCTTGCCTCGTCGCGTATCTATCAGATGTTGCTCGACCGCGACTCGTCCACATCCAAGTGTCTCGCGCTCGCTGATGCCGAGGTGGCTGAAATCATCGCCAGGGAGGGCTCCAAAATTACCCGTGCCCCAATCAAAGACCTGCATCTCTCACACTACATGACCATTGCCGGACTCATCCGTGACGGCAAGGGCCAGCTTGTGGGGGGCAACACGGTCATCAATCCCGGCGACCGCGTGGTGGTGTTCACTCTTGATGGTGTGCTCCACAAGGTCGAAAAACTGTTCTCGTAAATACATTAGAGTATGCGACGCTCTGTCCACAATCTGCGCAGCTACTTTCCCGTCATCAATATCCCCGTGCTGTTGCGCATCATGGGGCTGCTTCTTGTTATAGAGGCCGCCTTCCTGCTTGTGCCGCTCGCGACGTGTCTGATATACGGCGAAAGCGACTGGAAGGCTTTTCTGATAACCTTTGCCGTGACGCTTGCCACCGGTTCGGTCATGGCTTTTGCCATACATCCCACATCGCCATCCATGGGCAAGCGCGAGGGCTTTCTGCTCACGGCCATGGTGTGGGTGTTTTTCTCCACATTCGGCATGCTGCCGTTCATGCTTATGACCGACAGGCCGCTGAGTGTCTCCGACGCTTTTTTTGAGGCAATGTCGGGATTCACCACCACCGGAGCCTCCATCATGACCTCTATTTCCCATCTTAGCCACGGCGCGGTGATATGGAGGTCGCTCATGCAGTGGATAGGCGGCATGGGTATAATACTCTTCACGCTTGCCGTCATACCTATGCTCAATCATTCGGGGGGCATGCAGATGTTTAACGCCGAGGTCACGGGCATTACTCACGACAAGCTGCGTCCGCGCATATCTCAGACAGCCAAGAGCCTGTGGCTCATATATTTCACTCTGACGGTCATACTTTTCTTGCTGCTCTATGCGGGACCTATGGAGGAGTTTGACGCCGTGTGTTACGCGTTCTCCATAATGTCGACCGGCGGATTTGCCACTTCCGACGAAGGGCTGGGGCTGTGGCGCAGCGATTATATCGAAGCCGTCGCGACATTCTTCATGTTTATAGGCGGAGTCAGCTTTACATTGATTTACAGGGCCGTGCACCGTGATTTCAGGGCCGTGTGGCAGAACGATGTGTTTCGCACTTATCTCGGCATCATAGCATTTTGCTATGTGGTGTTTGCGGTGACAATATGGCTCAACGGCCAGGCTACATCAGTCAAGGCTGTCACGCTCGACCCGTTGTTTCAGATAGTGTCAATGATTTCGTCGACCGGTTTTGAGGTGCCTGAGTTCGGCTCTTGGGGCACATTCATACTGGCCATGGTCATCGTGCTGATGTTTTTCGGCGCGTGTGCCGGTTCTACGAGCGGCGGTGCCAAGATTGACCGTCTCATATATATGTTGCAGAACTGCCGCAACGAGATAGAACGGTGCATCCATCCCAACAATATCCTCACCGTACGTGTCAACGGCAAGGTAATCCCGCACGAAACGGTGTCGAAAGTCATCGCATTTCTGTGTCTCTACGTGCTTATAATCCTCGTTGGCGGCATCATACTTACAGCTATGGGGCTACCGTTGATTGACGCATTCTTCTCCACATTCACATGTATAAGCAACACCGGACTGAGTGCCGGAGTGACAGGTTACGGAGGCACATTCTCCATCATTCCCGATGGAGGCAAATGGATTTTAGCCATGATAATGCTCATCGGCCGTCTCGAACTTTTCACGGTGCTGCTCCTCTTCACCCCCGCTTTCTGGAAAAAATAAAGAGGATATATAAGGACATGGAATAAACAAAAGTCTTTCCCGTTACAAGGGAAAGACTTTTGTTTATTCCATGTTCTTATATAGTCTTAATCCTAAAGACGGTGTCTTACCGGAGTGATGGTGAAGGTGAATGTGTAGGGCGCGAAGGGGAGGCGGTAAGCCGGGAGGGGAAGTGCTCCCCAACTGTTGACACATCCGAGTCCCATCTGAGCATAATCGACAAGCACGTTGGTCACGTCATCGCGGTCAATCTCGCCCCAGTGGCTGTTGGGCTTTTCAGGACCGCCGTCAAGGGTCTCGATGGTGTAGTGCATGGCCGACGCGGAGAACGGGCGGTCGGATGTAAATTCCAGTCCGGAGCCTGAGGCGTCGAGCACGGCCCATGTGCGCAGGTCGGTGCGTGTGCCTGTCTCCTGCGGGCGGATGTAGGGATAAGCCTGCGAGTCGACGCTCTGTGTGTAGCGGCCGAGGTCGGAGGCTTGCTGACGGTCGGAATAGTTTTCGCCCGGGCCGCGTCCGTAGTAATCGACACGCTCAAAAGAGGCCGGCATCGGTATCTGCATGCCGAAGCGGAACATGTCGGAGGCTTTGGCTCCCTGCTCGGGTGTCATAGTCTCGACCACCTTGACGGCACCGTTGCCGTCGACAGTATAGGTGATTGAGAGTGTGGCGGGGATATTGCGCATGCGGTAGTCGGCCTTGACTATAGCTTTGCCGTCAAGCTCCTCGCTGTCGATGGAGGCGAGAGTCAGACCGGGGTTGAGCCAGGCGCGATATTTTTTCTGCAGACCTGCGCCATAGTCGTTATCGGTCGGAGCGCGCCAGAAGTTGGGGGTAATCTCGCTACCGTCCTTGAGCATCGGTTGTCCGTCGACGTCATAGCGCGATATATAGCCGTCCATCTCGCTGAAGGAGATAGAGAACTGAGGCCCGGTGACGGTGATAAATCCCGCTTTGCGTTCTACGGAAGTCACGGGCGCGTCAGAGAGCGAAGCCATCCTGACAGTCGCGGGTGAGAGGCGCAGTTGCTCGCGGGCCACGGTGGTGCCTGCGTCGAGCAGCGGAGCGGCCTGTTTGAGACGATAGTCAACGTTGAGCAGCCATTCGCCATCGCCTTCGGTCGGCCCGTAGGGCACGGCTATGACAGCGCGTTGCTGCGGGCCTGCATTGATGTCGGAGATATTGCCCGAGCGCACGGGGCGTCCGTCGCGCAGAAGTGTCCACTGCATGGCCACGTCAGAGAGCGGGGTGAAGAAGCGTTCGTTATAGACCTCCACCTTGCCGTCGGGCAGCAGGGTGGTGTGTATGTCCTGATAGACGCGCTGCACCTCATAGGCGTGGGGATTAGGCACTCGGTCGGGCGAGATGAGACCGTTGTCGCAGAAATTCTGGTCGGACGGGTCGGTGCTCTTGAAGTCGCCGCCGTAGGCATATATGGTCTTCCCTTCGGGAGTCGTCCAGCGTATCGACTGGTCAACGAAGTCCCAGATGAAGCCGCCCTGATATTTGGGATATTTGCGTATAATGTCCCAATATTCCTTAAATCCGCCCTGGGAGTTACCCATTGCGTGGGCATACTCACACTGTATCAGAGGCTTGGTGCAGGAGGGATTGGCCGAGTATTTCTCGCATGCGTCATAGGGATAATACATGGGGCAGAATATATCGGTCAAGCCTTGCAAGCCGGCCCGTTCATACTGCACGGGGCGTGTCGGGTCCATCTCCTTGACGAGCTTGTAGGCCTCTTCAAAGTTAGGTCCGTAGCCGGCCTCGTTGCCGAGCGACCAGATGATGACCGAGGGATGATTGCGGTTGGCTGCCACATTGCGGGCGTTGCGCTCAAGTGTGGGGATGCGGAAGGCCGGATGTTTGGCAAGAGTCTTGTCCTCATAGCCCATGCCGTGCGACTCGATATTTGCCTCGGCCACCAGATAGATGCCATAGCGGTCGCAGAGGTCATACCAGCGCGGGTCATCGGGATAGTGGCTGGTGCGTACGGCGTTGATGTTGAGCTCCTTCATGCGGCGTATGTCTTGAATCATACGTTCCACCGACACCACATATCCGCCGTCGGGGTCAAGTTCGTGGCGGTCGGCACCCTTGATGAGAATGGGCAGACCGTTGACAAGCAGTTGACCGTCCTTGATTTCGACGTGGCGAAAACCGACATTGATACTTATTACCTCAGGCTCACCCTTGCGCGGAGTGAAAGTGGAGGTGAGCGTGTAGAGAGCCGGCGACTCGGCCGACCAAGCCTCCGCGCCCGGCACCTCAATGGTCATTGAGGCCTTGCCTTTGCTCACTTTGGGCGACCCCTGGCCCACCACCTTGCCGTCGGGCGCGGTGAGGGTGACATCGATGCGTCCGTTGCCTTTCACGTCGGCCTCATAGGTGAGCAGACCGTCGCGATAGCCGTTGACCAGGTCAGCGTTGACACGCAGGTCGGCTATGCGGTTTTTCTCGCGCGCGTACATATAATTTTCGCGCGCGAGACCGCTGAGGCGGAAGAAGTCCTGATCCTCGAGATAAGTGCCGTCACACCAGCGGTCAATCTGGAGCGTAATCACATTGTCGTGTCCCGGTATAATATAAGGTGTAAGGTCATACTCCTGCGCGAGTTTGCTATCCTCGCCATAACCCACCTTTCGGCCGTTGACCCACACGGTAAGATTGGACGTCGCCGAGCCGAAGTGAGCTATTATATTCTTGCCCTTCCAGTCGGCCGGCACGGTGACATGGCGGCGATATGTGCCCACGGCATTCTCCTTGTCGGGCGTGACGGGAGGATTGTTTGCAAAATTTCCGCGCCAGGGATAGCCGACATTAAGATACATAGGCTCACCGTAGCCGCTGAGTTCCCACATGCCGGGCACCTGTATGAATCCCCACGACGAGTCGTCATAGCCTGTAGCGGCCACTTCGTCGCCGGGGCGGCCGGTGCGGTCGGGTGAGAAATGAAAACGCCAGGTGCCGTCGAGCGGCAGATAGTTGGCCGAGAGAGTCTTGTCGCCCTGCTCGCCCGCACGATAGGCAAAAAACGATGCGTGCATGGGCAGACGGTTGATTTCATTGACCTCGGGGTCGGTCCAGGCGGGGACAGCCCCCTGCGCCATGCCGGCAGCCGTAAGCAGCGCGGCCGTGATGAGATGTCGAGTCATGGTAAGGTTATGCTGATTGATAATAATTGGTAATAAATAGTGTAAATATACACATATAGACGCATTCCACACGTCCGACACCCAATTAAAGAATGTTAAAAGTGTAATTCCCCGGCCAATATGAACAGCAGAGGATAAATATCCTTGAGCAATTCGCGCAGACGGGGCTTGGCCCGCTGACGTATCACCTTGACCGTATTGACGCTTATGCCGAGAGCCTCGGCTATCTCCTCGCTTTTCATCTTGTCGATATAAGCCATGCGGAACACCTGGCGATAGCGGGGAGGCAACGAGTCGATAGCCTCGTGGATCATGCGTATTATCTCGGCCTGTACTATAGCGTTGTCGCAGTCATCGGCTGCGGGAGTGCTCTCCGAGTCCACCTCGCCGAGCCCTACAGTGCGGCCCTGCTTCTGGAGATGGTTGATACACCGGTTGCGCACCGCTATATATATGTATTGACGGAAATGCAGCTCCGACTCAAAGCTGACCTGCGACGATATAGCCTTGACAAAAACCTCCTGCACGATATCCTCGCACAAGCTCTCGTCATGAACTATATTCATTGCGAAATAGCACAAAGACTGATAATATTTCCGGAAATATTTCTCCATATTTTAGCCGAAGCAACTGTCAAAAGTAAAAAATATCTTGTATAACGGCAAACTTTTGTTAGAATTTTTGGCTAACAATCGTAAAAAGGAATAAAAATAAAAAAAATTTATATATTTTAGTAATACTTTTGGTTAATAAACATGTATTAGCATTAGAAGCATTAAGCAATGGAAGATCCGATAAAATTATCCGACCGCCTCTTTGAGCGACTGACCCGGAGCCACGACACCCCCGGACGTCCGTCGGCACCTGACGCCGACGTCGACGTCGACGGCCTCGACCCCGCGTTGCAGGCCTTTGTGCGTGACCTCCGCGACAAAGACTACGTCGACCGTCAGCTCAAGGCAATGGACCGCTTTGACGTCGATGCAGCATGGCGTGTAATCGGCGAAAATATTGATGACCAAGGTGTTATCCTCCCCTATAAATCAGCTCGTTCACATCGCCGCCACACCCTCGGCGGCTGGCGCAGATGGGTGTCGATAGCGGCCGTGATAGCAATCCTGGCCGGCATAGGAGTCTGGCATCACGAGTCGAAGATGGACATCCGCCACCCTCAGGTAAGCCCCGAGATAACCGCCGCTATCGAGCAGAGCGAGCAGAGAGGACTCACAGGGGCCATAATCGAAAAAAACAATATTCCGTCCGCACCGCCGACGCCCGTAAGCCCGCCGCCAGTACGCCCGGACACACCACCGCCGACAGCGACGACCGCACTGTGGCCGACATGCTTCAGGCAATCAAAGTCACCACCTATCACGACAAAGAGTTCTGGCTCACACTCCCCGACGGCTCGCTCATACACCTCGGCCGCGACACCCGCATCGTCTATCCCGAACGCTTCGACATCGACAGCCGCGACGTATATCTCGAAGGCGAAGCCTACTTCATCATCGCCCGCAATCCCGCCTGCCGCTTCGTGGTCCACACCCCCGTAGCCACCACCACAGTCTACGGCACCGAATTTAACGTCTCGGCCCGTAGCGACACCCTCTGCTCCGTAGTGCTCGTCAAAGGCAGCGTAGGAGTCACCTCCTGGTCGGGCAACGAGCAGATGCTCTCCATCGGAGAGCAAGCCGTCATCAGCGACGCCGGCGACATCTCGGTGAGCGAAGTCGACCTCACCCCCTACGAAGCATGGAACACCGGCCGGGTCGACTTCACCGGCTGGCCCCTGCGGCGGGTCATGGACGTCATAGCCCGATGGTATGGCATGACAGTCATTTATGACAGCGACGACTACTCGCAGATAGAAATAACGGGCAGCTTCAACAAATACGACACCCTCGGCCCGACACTCGAAGCTCTCTCGACCATTACAGATCTTACCATACGGCAACAGGGAAATACCATCAACATATCCGCACCTTAAATTTCTGACATAGAGTACTTAGAAATTATCAATCATTATTTTTTATAAACCAATCATTTATTAAACGCAATTGCATGAGAAAGTTAATAGCATTAATGCTTAGCGTAGCCGTGACATTGTTCAGCTACGCAGCTATGGCTGCCTCGTCGCCCGACACACAAGTCACGCTCGACTGCGTAAACCAGTCGGCCGACAAAGTGCTGAAGGAAATCGAAAAACAGTCGGGGCTCAACATCGTCTACAAGAGCGAGACGGCTGCCAAATGGCCCGCAATCACCATCCGCACCACCGGCACCGCCGGGCAGGTCATCAAGGAAGTGGCCGCAAAACTTGGTGAAAGCTACAAGATTAACAACAACATCGTGACCATCGGCGGCGACACCCGCGAGCCGGCCACAAGCATCATCAATGGCGTGGTTATGGACTCGGAGGGCGACCCCCTCGCCGGAGCATCCGTATGGTTTAAAGACTCGCCCAAGACCGCCACAGCTACCGACCTCAACGGTATGTTCACAATCTCGGCCAAAGGCAAGAAAAATCCCACACTCGTCTTCTCCTTTATCGGCATGAAGCGCGCCGAAGTCAAATGGAGCGGCAAGCCCATGACCGTCTATCTCGACGACGACACCAACGTGCTCGGCGACGTCGTTGTCACCGGCTATCAGGTCATCGACAAGCGCGCATCCACCAGTGCCATCACCTCCATCAAGGCCGAAGACATCATCCGTCCCGACGCTATCTCCATCGACCAGATGCTCGAGGGACAGGTGCCCGACCTCATGTTCATGTCCAACTCGGGCGAGGCCGGCGTAGCCCCCAAGATACGTATCCGAGGCACATCATCCATCATCGGTAACCGCGAGCCCCTCTGGGTAGTCGACGGTATCGTAGTCAACGACCCCGTGCCCATCTCGGCCGAAGACCTCAACGACCCTGACTACGTCAACCGTATCGGTAACGCCATCGCAGGCCTCAACCCCCAGGACATCGAGCGTCTCGACATCCTCAAGGACGCCTCGGCCACAGCTCTCTACGGCACCAAGGCCGCCAACGGCGTAATCGTTATCACCACCAAGCGCGGCCGCGAAGGCAAGCCCCAGATACGCTACAATAACACCTTCACCTTCAAGCGTCGCCCCCACTACTCCGACAAGGATGTCGACGTCATGAACTCAAAGGAGCGCATCCAACTCTCGCGCGAACTGTTTGCTGACAGATACCAGTATAACTTTCGTTCGGCAATGGTAGGTTACGAAGGACTGATGTATCGTCTGTGGAATAAGGAAATCACGCAAGAGCAGTTTGATAGCGAGCTTGCTTATATCGAGACTGTCAATACCGACTGGTTTGACCTACTCACCCATGACAGCTTCTCGCAGCAGCACAACGCAAGTGTCTCGGGTGGCGGCGAGCGCGGCACCTATTACGCCTCACTCGGCTATACCGATAATGATGATGTGATCAATAACACTACCAATCGCCGTTACAGCGCGATGGTCAATCTTGATGTCAACTTCTCCAAATGGTTTTCAGCATCATTTGGCATCAACGGTAATGTCAATGAACGTAAATACAACCAGGAGAGCATCAACCCTGTCAACTATGCCTATTCGTCAAGCCGTGCTATCCCGGCCTATACTCCGCTCGGGCAGCCTTATTATTACAAAAAGCTGCAAAACACCTCGGGGTATGGATTTAACTTCAATATACTCAACGAGCTCGAAAACAGTTATAACCATCAGGACCAGTCGTCGTTCACTTTCAACGCCAACCTTAAATTCCGTTTTACCGACTGGTTGCGCGCATATGCCATATTGTCATACACCCGCAGCAACACAGATATGGAAAACTACTGGGGTGAGCGTACATGGTATGCGTCAGAGTTGCGTAATAGTGAATATGGAGCTGAACCGTCATCCAACAGTGTTATGCCTCAGGGTGGACAGCTTACCACTAACCATGTTAAAAACACCAGTTGGACAGCCCGTCTGCAACTCGACGCCAACAAGTATTTTGGAGAGGACGAGATACACAACATCAGCGGCGGTCTCGGTTTTGAAGCTCAGTCATCCAATTATAAGGGTTACAACCGCACCGACCGTGGTTACTATCCCGATCGCGGCATGACTTTTGTGTCAGGTATCGATCTGGAAAAATATCCCGACTACATGGCCTGGATTTCCAATAATGTCCCATCGCTGTCCGACGGAAAGACCAATATGGTGTCGGCCTATGCCACCGCAAGCTACAGTTGGCGTCGTATGGTATTTCTTAACGCCAACGCACGTATCGACGGCTCCAACAACTTCGGTGACCGTTCCAATGACAAGTTGCTCCCCATATGGTCTGTATCGGCTTCGTTTGACCCCGCACAGCTTGGCTTTATCAAGCAGCAGACATGGCTTGACCGTTTCATTCTCAAGGCCTCCTATGGTTTCCAGGGCAATATGCTCAGCAGCCAGTCGCCTGTGATGATTATCCAGAAGGGCCCGATGGACAGCTATTTCGGTGAGTTCACCTCAACAGTAAGCCGCAATCCCAACCCCGATCTCAAGTGGGAGAAGACCACAAGTGTCAACTTTGGCATCGACCTTGCCTTCCTCAACAACCGTCTCGAAGTCGAGGGCGATCTCTACTTCAAGCGTACCAAAGACGCCTTCATGACCAAGAGTATCTCGACGGTCAACGGCTATAGTTCGTACGTGGTGAACGGAGGCAATATATCCAATGACGGTTACAGCATCTCTGTTACAGGACGTCCCATCCAGACTCACGACTGGCAGTGGAGTATCTCAGGTTCATTCTCTCGTGTAATCAACTCTATGGAGACCCTCCCCGCAGGTGAATCCTACGAATTGGCCGACTTCCTCAACGGTAACGCTGTGGTCAAGGGACAGCCTGTGGGCACATTCTATTCCTATCGTTTCCTCGGCCTCAGTCCTGTTGACGGCGGACCCATGTTTGACGACTGGTATGATCATATGCAGGATCTCGTAGGACTTAGCAAGTATGACACATATACCAATGTGCTTGTCGCCACCGGTTCACGCGAGCCTTACATGTCGGGTAGCTTCAGCACCCGTCTCCGCTGGAAGCGTCTTTATTTCACCGCTTCGTTCAATTATAGCCTCGGTGCCAAGACTCGACTTTTCGGCATGTATAGCGCGGGAGGTACTGCTGATGGTGCGACAATCGCTACCGCCGGTGAAATACGCCCCGAACTCAATCTTAGCCGCGATTATCTTTACCGCTGGCTCAATCCCGGCGACGAGGCTTACACCAATATTCCCGCAATCATTGCCCATGGCCATTCAAGCTACTTCAAGTATTCCAATCACTGGTCGACCGGTGGCGGCTCCAATGAAGGAGAGGCTGACAACATCCAGATATTGGCCGACAACTACTGGGACATGTATGATTACAGCGATGCGCGTGTGGTCAGTGCCGATTATCTCAATCTCGCTACCATCAATCTCTCCTATGAGATACCCGAACAATGGGTGGCTCGTTTCGGACTTTCGCGTCTCGAGATTCATGCAGCCGGCAATAATCTCCACACCTGGTGTGATAAGAAGCTCAAAGGGCAGACCCCCACACAGGGCGGATTTACCACAATCCAGCTTTCCAACCGTCCGAGCTATTCGTTTGGTCTCAATGTCACATTTTAAATCCTGACCGAAACAATGAAAATATTTAAGAAAACTATCATATATACAGCCTCGGCTCTTATGTTCGGGCTCACATCCTGTTCCGACTTCCTTACAGAATATTCCCAGGATCTCGCCAAGGTAGAAGGATGGCAGGACCTTGATGAAGTGCTTCTCGGCAGTGGCTATCTTCAGCCAAAAGGTATGTCGGCAAGCGGACGTGCCGGAGATGACATAGACTGCCTCCACTTTATGGGCGATGAACTTATTCAGTCTCAGCTTAATAAAGAGGATTCCCACGGCTATATTCAATCTATGTATTCATACTATACATGGCAGCAGGAGATTGGTTATAACGAACTCTACAAATACGTGGGAGGCGATGACGCTTATTGGAATAAGATATACTCCAGGATAAATGTCTGCAATATGGTCGCCTATCTTATTGACGAGCAGCCGGAGTATTCCGATGATGATGTGGCCAATAAACGCCGTATCAAGGGTGAGGCATTTTTCCTGCGCGGAGCATATTACTTCCTCCTTGCAAATATGTATGCCCAGCCTTACGATCCCGCCACTGCCGCATCCACTCCGGGTGTGCCTGTGAAGCACAGTGAGATTATCGAAGACAAGGAGTATAGCCGTGGTTCGCTTGCACAGACCTATGAGAGTATTCTGAATGACCTGTCTCTTGCAGAGGAGTTGCTTCTTAATGCTCCGGTCAAGACTCTCCACCGTGCCACATATCCTGCTGTGCTTCTGCTTAAGAGCCGTGTCTACCTCTATATGCAAGACTGGAAAAATGCTGCTCTCTACGCTTCCAAGGTGCTTGACTGCAACAGTCGTCTCCTCGAGCTCCGAGGCAAGCGTCCCGGTGACGATTGTGTGTATCTTTCTTCGCCCGAGACTCTTTTTTCTATGGGCGGTTACGCCATAGCGGCTGAATTTAGTGACGGATATAGTATTTGGGGGCCTTATAGCCCGGCATATCTTGTCTCGGACGATATGGTAAATTTATATGCCCATGATGACTTGCGCGGTACGTTGTATATAGGCAAATCAGAGGAGTTGGGTATCGGTCCCGTCTTTATTAAGCGTAACGGTCAGTACAGCAAGAGGAGTACTACTTCCGATGTATCGAGCACGTTCCTATTTCGCACTCCCGAGGCTTATCTGACCCTTGCCGAAGCTTCTGCTTTTGACGGCAATGAGACTCTTGCCCGCAGCACTATGGAATCATTCATGCGCACACGCTATTCTTCGCCTGTGACTGTCGACCAGACAGGGAACGACCTTATCGACCTGATACGCGAGGAGCGTGCTCGCGAGTTTATCCTTGAGGGACACCGTTGGTTTGACTTGCGTCGTTACACCGTTTGCCAGCCATATCCCTGGTCAAAGATCATAGAGCATGGACATTGTTACTATAACTATAATGATATAGATCATATAGAAGTGTTCCGGCTCGAGAAGAATGATGCCGCCTACACTCTGCCCATACCGCGTCCGGTTAGAGAATTTCAGGCTTCGCTCGGCAACAATCCGCGTCCTGTGCGAAAAATCATACGTACAGAAGAGCCGGATATGGATGACGACGATGATGATGATTGGGACTGGTGATTTTTATAAATAACAGGTTAAATACAGAATATAATGAAGAAAACTATCATATACGGACTTCTTGCAGTCATAGGCCTGTCAAGTGTGGCCTGCTCTGATGACGAGGAACTGCTTGAGCCTACCCGCATAGAAGATAATCACTATCGCGTGTCAGATGACGAGACCGGTCCCGAGGCCGATTTACGCAGGGAATTTTTTGACAAGACTAAGGTCAATCTGCTTTTCTCCAATATTTTGCGTCGTACTTATGTCGGCAAGGATGCTTTCGGTGATGACGTGTGGCATGAAGAGACAATTGATTTCAACTACAACATAACCAACTATGGCGTCTCTCTATATGATTTTGAGTTCTTTGATACAGATGAGGAGAAAATAGCCGCGGCCGAGTTTGTCGAGAAGTGTATTCTCGACCATTTCTCAGAGCCACTGCGTCCGTTCTCGGTGCTTGCTGCCAAAAAACTGCTGTACGCCAAATATGATTATCTGAAACTTCAGCCGGCCGGCACGTTTGCCAATATGAGTTGTCGGGCTATAAATGTAGGTGATGTCATGGACATGTCGATTGAAGAGGCCGATGATTTCTATAAGAGTGTGCGCAAGACCATGTTGTTGTCAATGATTAGTTATCGAGACGATGCCTTTGAGGAATACCGCGAATTGGCCGGCCAGTATGCCGGAACAAGAGTGACAGATGTCATTCCCGACTGGGATGGCACTGACGAGACACTCCTTTATGAGTATGGTTTCCTGCAGGTGAATTTTTCATGGAATCCTCCTCAGTATGATACATTCTGCGACATGCAGTATGATTTTGAATACGACTTCTATCCTATGGTCATGGATTATTCACCTGAGGAAGTGGAGGAGATGTATGGCGACTATCCTATGATTATTCAGAAATACAATGCTGTGCGTAATGGCATTATGAGCCTCGGATATGTGTTTTGATTACATTCCCAATTTAACTAAGATTCGATTATGAAGAAAATATTATATCTGATTATAGCTTTGCTGCCTGTGGCTTTTGCCTCATGTAGTGATGACAATGACAAGGTGACCGCCCCCACAGCATCCGGCACTATGACCGACGATGAAGGCAACGAGTATGGCTGGGTGCGCATCGGCAATCTTGACTGGACCACATCTAACGCGCGTAATGGTGTGCCAATGTATGAATACACGTTTTTTGATGAGCAGTGGTGGACTACACCGCTTGAAGGTCAAGAGGATTATGTAATTAATGAGTATATGCCGGTTTACGGTAATTTGCTCACCTGGGAGGATGCTATGGCTTGTGTGCCTGACGGATGGAGAATACCTACCGATGAGGACTGGAAAAATCTTGAACGTGCACTTGGTTCTGACGATGTTGACACCTACGGTCTCAGAGGTAATGTGGGTGAGGCGTTGATGGCCAAAGACTCCGGCTCTCAGCTTGGACTGCTCCTGGGCGGATGCATGATCGGAGTCAGGTCATTCGGATGGATCAATAAGAACCTCGATAGAATAAAAGAATATGGCTACTATTGGACATCCACAGTCGGTGAAAACAAGAGCGGCAAAGAGACTGCTTATTACCGCAAAGTGATATTCGGCAACAACGGTGTGCAGCGCAGTGCGATCGAGCAAGGCTCGCTTCTTAATGTCCGTTGGTGTCGTGACGCAAAGACAGATTGATAAATTTTTGGTTTAGATGTAAGGACATAAGTCGTGCGCGTATGCGATATACTCGTGGCTTATGTCCTTATTTTCAACGATAGTGTTTATTCCATAATTATTAAAATTTATGAAATGTTGTATTAAACCGCTGACACTTGCCCTCACTGCAGTCTGTGGCTTGTCGGCAATGGCCGCTGACCGCTTTGTCATTAGCGGCTCCATACCCGGAGTCAATGATTCCATACGAGTGGTGTTGATGAATGTCGAGCGCGAGAATGCTGAAAAAATCGCCGAGACGGTCAGCACCGACGGCTCGTTTAGAATTACAGGGACGGTAAAGATGCCGACTCTTTGCAGATTGTCGGTATATCGCAAAAGCAATTTCCCTGTGACACAACCTCGCCTTATGGTCGAGAACACCGATATGAAAGTGCATTTCACGCAGCCTCTCGACAGTGTCGGTGCCTCATATGTACCAGAGACCATGGTCGAGGTTCAGGGCGGTGACGCTGCTCGTCAGTTTGCCGAATATATCGGTGCTTGCTCTGAGGCCGAAAATGCGGCTATAAATGCCGAATACCGTCATGCTGAGAAGTATTTCGAAACCAATGATAACCCCGACACAATGGCTGTCTACAAGGCCAGGGTAGATGAGACCGCTGCCCGACTGAGCCGCATGAAACGCGGGTTTATCACAGAGCATCCCGACTATCACATCTCGTCAGTGCTCGTGTTCAAAGAGATGATGAAGACATTTGTCTATCACGAGGACGAGCTTGTTGCTATGGTCGAGAGCGTAAAGGCTTGTCCCGACACAGCTCGTATCAATCTCAACAGCCGCGCGCTCGACTGGAGCAGAAATTATTGTCTCGGACGCGTCTACTCTGACTTTGCCCTCACTGACGACCTGGGGGCCGTGAAGCATCTTGCCGACTATGTGGAGTCAGGAAAATATACGTTTATAGACTTCTGGGCCTCGTGGTGTGGCCCGTGTCGCGACGCCATACCCCACGTACGTAAGATTCGCGAGCTATATGCCGACAGGATGAATGTCTACAGTATTTCGTGTGACGAGAGTGAGCCGGCATGGCGTAAGGCTATGGAGAAGGAAAAGATGGAGTGGACCCAGTTGCGTCTGACTCAGGACCAGCTCGGAGCCGTAGGTCGGCACTATCTTCTTTCGGCTATTCCCCGCCTGATACTCCTCGATCCGCAGGGGCGTATAGTATGCTCGACCAATCTCCCTGCCGAGATTGACAAATATCTTGAAGAAAATCTGAAATAATCTGAAATAATCTGAAATAAATCGAATAATCATGACAAAAACAGTATTATTGACTTTGGGTTGCGCTATGACGGCCCTCTCGGCATTTGCGCAGGACGGCTTCACCATCACAGGTAAATTCCCCGGACTCAAAGCCGGCTCCAAGGTCGAGCTGGTCAACGCTGACGGCCGTGAGCAGAAGAATTGGTATAAGATTGACGGTGCCGTGGAGCGAGACGGTGAGTTTGTTATCAAAGGCTCTGTGGAGATGCCCATGCTTTGTGAGGTGCGCATCTCTCCGCTTGATGGCTCGGCGGTCGATGGTGTGAATGACAGACTCTTTCCCCTCATGGTCGAGAACATGGCTATCGAGACCTCGGCCGCACATATCGACAGCGTACCCCCCAGCTTTTATTTCGGCACTTCAGGCTTGTATCAACTGAAGAATGTCACCGTCAAGGGCGGTGAGGCTCAGAAGGAGTATGAGCAGTATCAGGCGGCGATGTTTCCCTATGACATAGCGGCCCGACAAGCCCACTACAATCTTTATATAGATGAAAACCGCGACAAAAGCGACGAGGGCAAGGCACGCTTGAAGGAGGCTTACGATGCTGCCAACAAAGCTCAGGTCGAGGCCGATGAAAATTTTATCAGTGAACATCCGGCCTATCACATCAGCATGCTCAGATGGGGGCAGAAACTGTCAGCTCCGTTTCAGTACTCCAACGACGAGCTCGACGCCATATGGGCCAAGGTGAGCGGCAACAATTCGCCTGCACGCGTGGCCAAGATAAAGGCCGTGATTGACAAGGCGCGTAAGTTTGTGCGCGGTCAGCAGTATGCCGACTTCCCCGCGCTCGACCCCGAGGGCAAGGAGGGACGCTTCTCCGACCAGTTCGGCAAAGACCGTTACACCATGGTCGACTTCTGGGCCTCGTGGTGCGGTCCCTGCCGCATGGCCATCCCCCACGTGCGTGAGCTCCATGAGAAGTATGGCGACCGTCTCGGCATCGTGGCCGTGAGTGTCGACGAAGACCCTGAGGCATGGAAGCTCGCCATGGAGCAGGAAAAGATGACCTGGCCCCAGATGCGCGTGGCAAAGGAAAATTTCAAGGACGTGACCTCTGCCTACAACTTCAGCGGCATCCCCTTCATCGTGCTCATCGACCCGCAGGGACGCATAGCCTTTGCCGGACATGACCCCGTGAAGGTCTCTGAAATTCTCTCAAAAGTTCTCTGATAAAAAAAAGAATCATAGTGACATAGAGAAATAGAGAAATATAAGAGTTTTTTATTAATTTTGAAGGTTGAATACCGACCCCCTGTGTGACGCAGGAGGCGATATTCAACCTTCTTATTTTACACCATTCAATCTCTTATCATATGAAGCCGTTATATCTTACCCTGGCATTGCTCATCTGCTCATGTTTCACACACGCACAGATAGTCTCGCTCCCCTATGGCGCGAAAATCACAGTCGACACCCTCACCACTGAACTCACGGTCATCTCCCCCGGAGTGGTCGAGGTGACAAAGTATATAGGCAGCCGTCCCGGCACCTCCACCCCTAAATTGCAGCTCGGAGACTCTACCTTGCCCGACTCGCTCGCTCGCACCGAAGGGGGCGGCAAACTCAAGATTGACACCGGCCGCTTCTATGCAGCCGTCAACGCCAAGGACGGCAATGTATCCTTCTGGGACTATGACGGTAATCTCATCCTCGCCGAGCAGCACCGCTCGGCATCGCTGACACCCTCGGGCAAAAAAGACCGTTACGACGTGCGTCAGGACTTCCAGATAGGCAAGTCGCAGGCCGACTCCATCTACTGCGGCACACTTCCCCCCTCCAAACGCAAAAATCTCAAAGGCTCCCGCGTGGCCTTCGGCGACAAGGCGGCCGGCCTCCCGCAGCGTATCGTCTCCACCGACAAAGGTTACTCCATACTCTGGAACACCCCCGGAAATGGCGGACACATCGATGACACCCCCGGCCGTCAGGTCAAAAAGCCCGGCGACGTCACTTTCTCCTCCCCCCGCACCACGGCCATACAATATTACTTCCTCCTCCGATAGACAAGAGGGTGCCGTGAAATTATAACATCCTCGAAATAACAGGCAAAGAGATACACCCGTCGCCACGGCTGTATCTCTTTGTCGTTTTGAAACTTTTGTATCTCTTTGTTATTATGCTGAAAATTGTCTAACTTTGCATTTCAATTTCACATCCTTAGTATATGGGACTATTTGACCTGTTTTCGCGCAAGAAAGAGAAGCAGGAGACCCTTGATAAAGGTCTCGAGAAGACTCAGCGCGGATTCTTTGACCGCATATCTCACGCCATCGCCGGAAAATCGACCGTCGATGACGACGTGCTCGACAACCTCGAGGAAGTATTCGTTACCTCCGACGTGGGTGTCGACACCACGCTGCGCATCATCGAGCGGCTCCAGGCCCGTGTGGCCCGCGACAAATATGTCGGAGCCTCCGAGCTCAACCGTCTGCTCTGCGAGGAGATTTCAGAGATGCTCGCCGAGAACGGCGAGAGCTCCTCGCTCGAGGACTTCACACTGCCCCTCGGCAACCGCCCCCATGTAATTATGGTGGTGGGTGTCAACGGTGTCGGCAAGACCACTACCATCGGCAAGATGGCCGCACAGTTCAAGCGTGCCGGCAACAAGGTGATGCTCGGCGCGGCCGACACCTTCCGTGCCGCCGCCATCGAGCAGCTCGAGGAGTGGGGACGTCGCGCCGACGTGCCCGTGGTGAAGCAGAAGATCGGGGCCGACCCGGCTTCAGTGGCCTTTGACACACTCCAGAGCGCGATAGCCAACAATGTCGATGTCGTGATTATCGACACCGCCGGCCGTCTCCACAACAAGAAGGGACTCATGGACGAGCTCTCAAAGGTCAAGAGCGTGATGCAGAAACTCGTGCCCGACGCACCCCATGAGGTGCTCCTCGTGCTCGACGGCTCAACAGGTCAGAACGCTTTCGAGCAGGCCAAGCAGTTTGTGGCCGCGACTCAGGTCAACGAGCTCGCCATCACCAAGCTCGACGGCACTGCCAAGGGCGGTGTGGTCATAGGCATCAGCGACCAGTTCAAGATACCTGTAAAATACATCGGCCTGGGCGAGAAAATCGACGACCTGCAGGTGTTTGACAAACGTTCGTTCGTTCAATCACTTTTCGGCGATAAGAAGTGATGTCGGGCTCCGTAGCTGTAATATCGCTCGGGTGCTCCAAAAATCTTGTCGATTCGGAGCGTCTGATGAAGATGCTCGAGAGCGTTGGCTACAACGTTGTCGAGCCTGACGACACATTTCTGTCATCCGATGCCGAGAAGCACGTGGTAATCAACACCTGCGGCTTCATCGGCGATGCCAAGGAAGAATCAATCAACGAGATACTCCAATGGGCCGAACTGCGTGCCGACGGACGCATACAGGGCCTCTACGTAATGGGATGCCTCTCGCAACGCTATCCCTCCGAGCTGCCTCCCGAAATCCCCGAGGTCGACCGCTGGTATGGCAAGACCGACTGGCCCGCGCTGGCCACCGACCTGGCCCGGCTCCATCCGGCTTCGCTTCCCTATGACCGCGTGCTCACCACGCCCCGCCATCACGCCTATCTCAAGATAGCCGAGGGGTGTGACCGTTTCTGCGCCTTCTGCGCCATCCCGCTCATAACCGGCCGCTACAAGTCGCGACCCGTCGAGGAGATTGTCGAGGAGGTGCGCATGCTTGTGGCCCGCGGAGTCAGAGAGTTCAACGTCATAGCCCAGGACCTCACGTCCTACGGCCGCGACCTCTACGGCCGCGTGGAGATAGCTCGCCTCGTCGACGCCATAGCCGACGTCGAGGGGGTCGAGTGGATACGTCTCCACTACGCCTATCCCAACGAGTTTCCCATGGAGCTGCTCGACGTCATGGCCTCGCGTCCCAACGTCTGCCGCTATCTCGACATAGCACTCCAGCACATCTCCGACAAGGTGCTTGCCAACATGCGCCGCCACATCACGGGCGCGGAGACCCGCGCGCTCCTTGCCGAAATACGCCGCCGTGTGCCCGGCATACACCTCCGCACCACTCTCATGGTAGGTTTTCCCGGCGAGGGCGACGAAGAGTTTGCCGAACTGATGGATTTCGTGCGTGAGCAACGCTTCGAGCGCATGGGAGCGTTTGCCTATTGCGAGGAGGACGACACCTATGCCGCCCGCCACTATGCCGACTCCATCCCCGACGAGGTGAAGCAGGAGCGTCTGAGCCGGCTCATGGCCTTGCAGGAGGAAATCTCCCAGGAGATACAGGACACCAAGGTGGGCACCGTGCAGCGCGTCATCATCGACCGCGAGGAGGCCGACTGCTACGTGGGCCGCACGCAGTATGACTCGCCCGAAGTGGACCCCGAGGTGCTCATCCAAAAGACAGTCCCGCTAACCAAAGGTACATTTGCAAACATAAAAATCAAGACGGCCTACCCCTTTGAACTTGCAGGGGAGCCCTGTGACAAATGCTGATAACTACGCTTCAGGAAGAGGCCGTCAACGAGTGCCTCCGACACAACATACCCTTTGTCATCTACGCTCTGCCCGACTGTGACAGGGCGCGCTTCATGGCGTCGCTCCCCGATGACAGCGGCGAGTCGCACGCACCCGTGGAGGATGCCGCCGCCGACAGTTTCTTCATAAGCCGCTTTGCCTCCGACGAGCCTTACATGGCCGGAGTCGTGTCCGACATGGATGAGGCCGCCCTCATCGACTGGGTGGCCGCCCATCCCGAGGCCCGTTTTGACGGCTGCCAGGAGCGTCCCTATCTCACCTCGACACGCCGCGTGAGCTACGACGAGGCCTTTCGTGTAATGACACGCCGGCTCAGAAAAGACGGTGGCAAAGTGGTGCTCTCGCGTCATAAATCGCTCTTCTCGGCCACCTCGGTCACCGCTACGGCCGACGAGTATTTCTCGTCCATGCCCGGAGCGTTCCGCTACATGAGTTTCACTCCCGAGACAGGCCTGTGGCTCGGAGCGACGCCCGAACTGTTGCTCGAGACCGTGCCCGGCTCGGACGAACTCCGCTCTATGGCTCTGGCCGGCACACTGCCGGGCGACGGCAATGACGCCTGGAACAGTAAAAATCTTGACGAGCACCTGCTGGTGGTGAAATTCATAAGCGATGTGCTCGCCTCTCACGGTCTCGAAGTGGAACGCACAGCTCCCGCCGACCTCCACACCGGCACCGTGACACATCTCTGCACCCATATCACCGGCCGCGGCACCGTCAGAAGTGCCGGAGCCATCATCAACGACCTCAATCCCACGCCCGCGGTGGCCGGATGGCCGCGACCGATAGCGATAGCCGAAATCGACGCTCTCGAGACACACCAGCGCAGATGTTACAGCGGCATAGTTGGCGTCAGGACCGAAGGCCGGCTGCACGTGTTTGTCAACCTGCGGTGCGCTTTCATAGCCCCCGCCACACTCGACGGCCGTGACGGATGGGTCTACAATATCTATGCCGGCGGAGGACTCATGCCTCACTCCACTCTCGACGAGGAATGGGACGAGACCTCGCGCAAGATGCAGGCCCTCTGCAACTGTCTGTACGACATAACCGAAAATCCGATCGAAGCACAATTCTGACACATCCCCCCCTTCCATACTTACGCCTACAATGAAAAAAGGTAATCCGACGCTCATCATACTCCTCGCCATCGCCTTCATAGCCATCCTCTCTTTTCTCCCCCTCTCCAGATGGAGCGGAGGCCGCATCAAAGACTTCTCGCTGATAAGCGACATACTCAAGGAAATACACCTCATAGACCATACCAATCCCGAGCAGGAGCAGATAGACCCCGAACTGCTCAGGGCCATGCAGGAAGCCGAGGCCCGCAATCCTCTGACGGCAAGCGACTCGGTGCTCTCCCTGCCCATCGACACAATAATCCACGCGGCCAAGGCTCCACGCGAGGGCGACCTCGTGATTCTCGAGGATTACACCACCGACCAGGTGGGACTCATACAGCTCAAAAACGCTCTCGACAACGGTCGTCTGGCACGCATAGCGGTAGTGGGTGACAGCTACATCGAGGGTGACATCTTCACGCAAGACCTCCGCGAGCTCTTCCAGACCCAATACGGCGGCGAGGGTGTGGGCTATGTGAGCATGCACTCCGACTTCCCCGGATTTCGCCGCTCGGTCAAGCAGGGGGGCTCGGGATGGAAGACCTATATGGCCAACAAGAAAGCCGACTCCCGCTATCTCGACCTGGCCGAGCAATACTCCATACCCTCGGGCAACGCCACAGCCACCTACGAGGGCACAAAGGCCTTTGCCCACACCGGCTCATGGTCGCGCACACGATTCATGTTTATAGCTCCTGAAAATTCCATAATCTCTGTTAAAACCTCCGACTCGGAGTGGGAAGAGCGCAATATCACCGCTGCCGACACCGTTCAGTGCATAGAGATTGAGGGGACCACCTCACGCTTTGAGCTCAAGACCTCCTCGCCCAAGCTCGTGGGCCTGGGCGTATGGCTCGACGGAGAGAGCGGCGTCAGCCTCGACTGCATGTCGTCACGAGGATTCTCAGGCATAACGCTTACCAAAATCAATCCTACGCTGTGTCGCGAGATGGCCGCCGAAATCGACTACAACCTCATAATCCTTGAGTTTGGCATCAATGCCATGAGCTCGACCCAAAAGGACTATTCCATCTACTCGGGCCGCATGGTCGAGGTCATCAACCATGTGCGCAAATGCTACCCGCGCGCCGACATCCTCGTGATGGGTGTGGGTGACCGCGGCGAGAAGCGCGGAGGCGTCGTAAGGTCAATGGCCACCGCTCCTGCGATGATCAACGCCCAGCGCGACGCGGCCCGACGCGCCCACTGCCTCTTCTGGGACACCCGCGAGGCCATGGGCGGCGAGGATGCCGTAGTGCAATGGTGTGACGAAGGTCTCATCAACAAGGATTACATACACATGACCCACAAGGGGGGCGCACGTCTGGCCGACGCCCTCTATAAAGCCATCCGCCACAGTCTGCAATGAATATCACTTTAGCCAAAATACTCCTGTCGGCTGTTTTTGCAGGGACTCTTGCCGTCCCCGCAGCTTTTGCCGTCAACCCGTCGGAGCCCGACGCCGAGACCGTCGAAATGCTCACGGGTGAGGTGGTCATACCCGACGAGGCCACCGACATCGACATAGCCATCCCGTCGTTCATACACCGCAACGCCAACCATATAATACTCAACGGGGCCGACTGGTCACAGCTACGCAACGCTTTTCTCGCCAGCGGCGACCGCCCGGTGTCGATAGTACATATAGGCGACTCGCACGTCCAGGCCGACATCAGTTCGGGCACCACACGCGAACTGCTGCAATATGACTTCGGCAACGCCGGACGCGGACTCGTGAGCCCGCTCAAGATGAGCGGCACCAACCAGCCCAACGACTATGTGTTTCAGAGCCGCAACTCCTGGAATCCCGTCAAGCTCATGAGCCCCACATGGCGTCAGACCATGGGATTTACCGGCACCTCGATATGTCCCATGACAGCCTCGGCCGAGATTACCATAGGCACCTCCGACCGTGACGATTACGATCCGTTCCGTTCGCTCACACTCTTTCACAACGGCAGCCTGACCGTCAAAAGCGTGACCTCAGGCTCAGGCGAGAAGCTCGATTTCCGTGCCATCCCCTCGCACGACTACACCCAGATAATGCTCCCCTCGCCCCAGACCCATGTCACCATCGACTTCACGTCGGCCGGCGACCTTACCGTCTACGGGGCCATGCTCTCGGGCGACCGTCCCGGACTGTTCTATCACGCCATAGGCAACAATGGCGCGGCCTATGAGACCTACAACCGCATAGGCAATGTCGGAGCCGGCATTGCACCGCTTTCGCCCGACCTGATAATTATCTCGCTCGGCACAAACGAAGCATTCGGCAAACTCAACACCACGTCGTTCAAAAATTCTGTTGACAGGCTTGTCAAAAACATACGTGCCGCCAATCCCGACGCCCTGTTGCTGCTCACGACACCCATGGAGTGTCACCGCAGCGTGGCCACGACCCGAAAGGTCAGGGTAAAAGGCAAGAACGGCAAGCGTCGCACCGTCAACCGCACATCGCGTTCCTACTCGGTCAACCCCAACATTGCACCTCTGCGCAACGTAATCCTCGACTATGGCAAGGAGCACGGCATCGCCGTCTATGACTGGTATGAAGTGGCCGGCGGACGCGGGGCAAGCTCCTCGTGGATCAGCAACAAACTTTTTGCCAAGGACCGCGTGCACCACACCGTCAAGGGCTACAATATCGAAGGCCGACTGCTGTACGACGCCCTCATGGACGCTCTGCGTTAAGTATTAAGAGTTTAGAGTTAAGAGTTTAAAAGTTTAAGGGGAGATTCCTCTCAATGGAAACATTCTTTTCACATCTCACCGGGCTATACAATACCCTCCTCAGCCTGCTTGACGGTCTCGGAGTCGACACCGACCGTCTCGCCGATCTTCTCCTGTATGACAGCCGTCAGCCGCTGCTGTTCAACACAGGCCTGTTTCTCGTGCTCTTCAGCGTGTTCATGCTCGTCTACCGCATGCTGCGCCCGTGGCGTGTGGCCCGGATGCTGTTCACGATACTCTTCTCGCTCTACTTCTACTATAAAGCCTCGGGCGAGTGTTGCCTGATACTTCTCGGTGTGGCCGTGAGCGATTATGTGCTCGGTATGTGCATGCAGATGGCACGCACCATCACGCGCGGACGCACGGCGGCGATGCGTCTCATCGTGGCTGTCAACGTCACCGTCAACATCGGGTTACTGGCCTATTTCAAATATTTCGGCCTGCTCATCTCCACCATCAACGACTTCTTCACCACCCATATCGACCCCATCAACGTGCTGCTCCCGGCGGGCATCTCGTTCTTTACATTCCGCTCCATAAGTTATATAGTCGACATATACCGCGGCCACTCCGACGCGTGCCGCAATCCGCTTGACTATCTGTTTTACCTCACCTTTTTCCCGCCCCTGCTGGCTGGTCCTGTGGTGAGGGCCAAGGATATGCTTCCGCAGATCAAGGCCAACCCCGTGGCTACGCGCGAGATGACATCCGAGGGCATATATCTCATAATACTCGGCATCATCAAAAAGATGGTCATCGCCGACTTTATCTCGGGCAACTTTGTCGACCGCGTGTTTGACAACCCGGCTCTTTACAGCGGCTTTGAAAACCTCATGGCTTCGCTCGGGTTTACCATACAGCTTTATTGCGATTTCTCGGGCTACAGCGACATGGCCATAGGCATAGCCCTCCTGCTCGGCTACCGTTTCAAGGAGAACTTCAACGCACCCTTCAAGGCGGCCAATCCCACCGAGTTCTGGCACCGCTGGCACATATCGCTCTCCACCTGGCTGCGCGACTATGTATACATACCTCTCGGCGGCAACCGTTGCTCCAAGGCCCGCTCATATTTCAATCAGTTTGCCACTATGGTGATAGGCGGCTTCTGGCACGGAGCGTCGTGGATGTATGTGATATGGGGTGCTGCTCACGGAGTGCTGCTCGTAATCCACAAGATGACCCGCGGACTCCTCCCGGCCGGCACTGTCACCGAGACCGTAGTCACCGAGTCGGGGCAGGTGGAGATGGTGAGCGTGCCGTCGAGAATGGCCCCTGTCTATCGTGTTGTCAACATGATAGTGACCTTTCTGCTTGTCTCGGCCATCTTCATGCTCTTCCGCGCCCGTTCGATGGAGGATGTCGGCATGATGTGGCACCAGATTATCCACGACTTTCATCTCTCCGTCGCGCCACAGTTTATCGAGAGCTACATGACCATAGTGCTCGCCATGTGTGTGGGCTACTTTGTGCACATATTGCCCTCATCTGTGACCTCGCCCGTCAAGCGCGGATTCATGGCCTCACCGGTCATAGTCCAGGCCATCGCGCTCGCACTCATCCTCTTTGTGGCCATTCAGGTGCGCTCAAGCGACATCGTGCCGTTCATCTACCTGCAATATTAGCCGACGGGGGCTGTCACAGTATGTCGTTCATCATTAGCCAAGCCGGCCCCAGCGGGTCTTGGGCTTTGTCATACGTGCGGCTATACGGCGGGCACGACGCGATTTAAGCAACGCCGACAGTTTGGATTCAGCTTTTTCGGCCTCTGTGTCCACGACATTTTCACCCCGGGCGGCTGCGTGGTTACTGTCGGTTTTCACATTCTTCGGAGAGAGATTTTGGCGTGTGTCGGCAGGCTTTTCGGAGCGGCGTGCACGCATACGGGCCTTGGCCGAACGTGCCATGGCAAGGTCTATCTCAAAACGCAGCATGCCGAACACCATCACACAATCGGGCGTGAGTTCACTGTCATATGTATCTCTGTTGCCGTCAAGATAGCTGTCGAGTGCGGCAAGCATGGCCCGGCGTTTGGCTGAGTCTGTGACTACGATATGGATTCGTTCGACAAAACGCATATAGGCTTTATTTGACACAGGGCGGAGGATAGCTGACTTTTTCATGACAAAAACGGTGTTAAAAAGTTATATCGCAAAGTTACGGCCCGTGATGCTCGAAAAGGTGCGATAATGTCGCGTCGCATGCGCCTTAAACAAATAAAAAAGCAAGCCGAAATATCAGTGCATATATCATAGGAGTAAATGTAGCGACAGGAGAGGTTGTTGCAGAACTATTTCTCAAAAAAAATAGCAAAAGCCTCAACTTTCACAAGCTGAGGCTTTTTTATGTCCATAAAGTTTTGTAACTTTATGGTATTCAAAACTATTGAATA
>NZ_CAJTCF010000028.1:0-46485 GCF_910574735.1 Duncaniella muricolitica
GGAATTGACCCGAACAAGACTTTAAATGCTAAACTTGTCAAAGAACTCCTTGGCTTGGCGGTAGATGCCGCTTAGCCTATGAATAATTTTTTAACGAACTATTGTAATATGGTGTCGATGAGCTTTTTTAGTTCCGGACCGGGAGAGGGGGCGAAAGCCTCGACGATTTTACCGTTTGGATTGATTAGGATATATCGTGGAATGCCGTATATCTTGTAGAGATTCTCAAACTCCGACATGTCGTTGCTGTCGGTGATGAAGTTGTTTGCACCGTGCAGTGAATGCTTGTCGCACATCTTGTCCCATAGTTCGCGTTTATCGGGGCGGTCGATTGATATCGTCAGGAATGCGATGTTGTCATTTTCGGCGTAAGAATCGCGCAGCTCGATAAAGGCTGGCATTTTCTTCAGACAGTTGTGACACCATGTGGCCCATATGTCGATTACGACGGTTTTGCCTGCGTAGTCCGACAGGCGATGCCGACATCCATCCTTGTCAACAAACTCGGCATCCGGTGCCGGTGAGCCGGTCATGAGTGGTGTGTAGGCGTCAAACAGTTGGAGCGCGGATGATTTCTCAGAGCAATCGGCCACGTTTTTCTCAATCAGTTCACGCAGGCCGATAAGTTCCGGCATGGCCCCGCAGTTGCGAAACACAAACTCAAATTTTTTGAGGTAATTCCTGTGTAATATAGGGCTCTCGGAGTTGAATATATCTTTGAGCTTGGCAATGTCAAGGTGGTTGGGGCGTCTGAACGGAAAGCGAGATGTGAATGTTATGGCGTCGCGTGACGCATCGAGCGGATAGCCGTTTTTCAGATTGTTGACCAGATATACGGCGTCGACGGTTCGGGTTATTTCATTTTCGCTCATGTTGTTGTCGATTGCGGCTATCGCATCGTTGAGCGTAAGGGTGGGGAGGTCTTGTATGAGTGAGTCTATGGCCGCTTTTTCCGGCCGTTTTGTGACGAGGATATTTGAGATGTCGACAGTTCTGTCTATCCCATCGGCGGGAGTGGCGAGTGCTTCGGCAGCAGTCGCGCACAATGGCCCTGTGATTATCAGAGCTAAGGGGATTAATGTCTTTTTCATATCGGCTGCTTTTTTATTTATTGTGATGATTGGATTTCCAAAATTAAGAAGAATTAATGACATATGCAATCCCCGTATCATTAATCATAGATGTGTTTTATGCTCGGTAAAAGCTGAGTGAATACGTGTCGTGTGCGTAATAAATTGGGAATAAAATAGGCCGATTTTGGCTGATGAATGGATTCTTTTTTGTAATTTTGCAATTCAATATGGGTCCTTGTGCGCACTTTGTGACAGGGATTTTTGTATTAATGCAGATATAATTTCCAATTTGTACTACAAATGTTTGAAATCAGCTTCACCCCTGTCATAATAGCTCTGCTGGCCGTTTTGTCGGTTTCGGCGATATATCTTCTTGCGGGTTTTCGCCATTATGTGGCGTCGGTGGGCCGTAGAGTGATTGCTGACAGCGGTCGCGACGACTCTGTGGCGGCCGACTATGTGTTTCCGCCCGTGTCGGTGATAGTATATTCCGAGGATGATGCCGCCAATCTCGAGGTATTGCTACCCCAGATACTCGACCAGGACTATCCGTCGCCGTTTGAGGTAATTGTCGTGAATGACGGAGCTATGGACTCGACCAAAGATGTGATAGCACGCCTTGAGCAGAGATATTCCAATCTCTATATGACTTTCACCCCACAGGAATCGCGCTCGCTTTCCCGAAAGAAACTTGCTGTGACGCTCGGCATTAAGGCTGCGAAATATAATGTTTTGCTCCATACAGTCGGTGCATGTCAGGTGCCGTCCGACAAATGGCTCAGAAACATGGCGCGTCATTTTGATGCTAACACTGATGTTGTGCTCGGCTATGCTGCTCCGTCAGAGCAGGATGGTATATCGCATGCTTGGAAGCGGCTGCATTCGTTTGACCAGGTGCGCAGTGCCGTCGAGTGGCTCTCCTGGGCCATTGCCGGTCGCCCTTATCGCGGCACGGGCTGTAACATAGCCTATCGTCGTGAGGTGTTTTTCAATAATAAAGGTTTTTCACGCTCGCTTGACTTAAAGTATGGCGATGATGACGTGTTTGTCAGCGAGGTGGCCCGAGGTGGAAATACAGCCGTCGAACTGTCGGCCGACTCTATGCTCCTGCATGTGCAGGATGCTCCCGGAGCCATGCATAAGGCCGACAAGATACGTCGCGACTACACGGCTTCGCGTCTTCGCGGCCATGCGCGATTGTTTTTCAGCTCCTGCTCTTGGGCATGGTGGCTGCTGATATGTTCGGCGGTCGCGCTTGCAGTGGTCGGGCTCCCTTCGCTGGTGCCTGCGATTGCGGCAGGAGTCGTGCTGCTGGTCACATGGATTATCCTGATGATATCATGGCGCAAGACGTCACGTGCGTTGTGGTCGCGTCCGTTGCTGCTCACATTCCCTTGGTTTATGTCATATCACCCGCTCTACACTCTCTATTATCGCATCAAGGGATGGCGCAAGCGCGGCACTAACCTTACATGGGGATAATGAAGGGCACGGTAGAAATAAACGGGCTGAGGATTTTTGCCCGACATGGAGTGCTCCCACAAGAGCGTCAGGTGGGCAATCTCTTTGAGGTCTCGGCCCATCTGGTCTATCCTATGGACAGGGCTTTGGAGCATGATGACCTTGGAGGTACCCTCAATTATGCCGAGGCCACCGGGGTGATAGCCGAAGTGATGTCTGAGCCTTCGGCTTTGCTTGAGCATGTAGCCATGCGTATCAAGACCGCGCTTACCGGCCGTTTTCCGCTGATACAGGGCGGCTTCATACGTGTAGCCAAGATAACGCCACCCATTGCCGCCGAACTTGACAGCGTGGCGATAAAGATTGAATGGTGATATAAAACACAATATATTCAGCATAGAAAATATGATGAAAAAGACAACTCCCATATTGCTGCTTACCGGTTATCTCGGCAGCGGTAAAACCACATTGGTCAACCATATTCTGACCAACG
This sequence comes from Duncaniella muricolitica, assembly GCF_910574735.1. NCBI lineage: Bacteria > Pseudomonadati > Bacteroidota > Bacteroidia > Bacteroidales > Muribaculaceae > Duncaniella > Duncaniella muricolitica. Next base: position 3,028 of record NZ_CAJTCF010000028.1, read on the forward strand.
AGCGCGGCATAAAATTTGCTGTGATTGTCAATGATATAGGCGAAGTGAATATCGACGCCAGCCTCATCGAGCGTGGCGGAGTGGTCGACTCGAAAGACGACAGCCTTGTGGCTCTCTCCAACGGTTGTATATGCTGCACGCTCAAGATGGACCTTATCAAGCAGATTGAGGACATCATGGCGATGAAGCGTTTTGACTACATAGTCATAGAGGCCAGCGGCATATGTGAGCCGGCACCCATTGCCCAGACGATATGTTCCATCCCTCAGCTCGGCGAGACTGCCACGATATATGGCATACCCCGTCTGGACTGTATCGTGACAGTTGTCGACGCCCTGCGCCTGCAGGACGAGTTTGGTTGCGGCGAGTCGCTCAAGAAAGAGAATCTTGACGAGGAAGATATCGAAAACCTTATCATACAGCAAATAGAGTTCTGCAACATAATCCTTCTCAACAAAGTGTCGGAAGTCAAGCCCGAAGAGCTTGCCCGCATCCGGGCCATTGTCCGCGCTATTCAGCCCAAGGCTGAAATCATAGAGTGTGACTATGCCGATGTGGATATAACGCGCCTTGTCAACACCGGCCTTTTTGATTTTAACTCCGTGGCATCATCGGCCGCGTGGGTGCAGCAGATTGACCGTGACAATCATGAGATTGAGGAAGAGGAACGCGAGCATCATCATCACCACCATCATCATGACGATGAGTGTCATGACCATTGCCATGAGCATGAGCACGACGGACACCATCATGATGAACATCACCATGAGCATGGCGAAGGCTGCACTTGCGGACACTGCCACCATCACCATCATCATGGCGAGGGTGAGGCAGAGGAGTATGGCATAAGCACGTTTGTCTACTATCGACGGCCCGCATTTGACCTCAATAAGTTTGACCACTTTGCAGCCACAAATTGGCCCAAGGAGGTGATACGCTGCAAAGGCGTATGTTATTTCTCCTCCAATCCCGATATGTCATATCTTTTTGAGTCGGCCGGACGTCAGAAGTCGCTCAAGGAGGCCGGTCTATGGTTTGCCACAGCTCCCGAGGACGAGTTCCGCGAACTTATGGCCCAGAATCCCGATATGATGAAAGACTGGGACGAGGATTACGGTGACCGTATGGTCAAGCTCGTATTTATCGGACGTGGCATGGACCGCACTGCCATCACCGAAGCCCTTGACGCATGTCTTGAGAAATAATTGCAAAACTAATTATTCAACTACTGATTGATGAAACCTTATCTTCAAGTCGAAGACCTGACCAAGAGCTATGGCGACCGTATGCTCTTTGACTCGATAACCTTTGGTGTCAACGAAGGAGACAAGATCGGAGTCATAGCCAAGAACGGCACGGGCAAGTCCACACTGCTGCGTCTGCTTTCGGGGCATGAGTCACCCGACAGCGGCTCCATAACCTTTCGCAACGACCTGAGGGTAGGGTTTCTTGACCAGTCGCCTGTCTTTGAACCCGGCACTACGCTGATGCACAATCTGCTGCCGGCCATACACGATACCGACCATGAGGAGTGGGGGCGTGAAGACCGTGTCCGCCAGATGCTGTCGCAACTCGGCATAGAGAGTGCCGAACTGAAGGTCGACCACCTCTCGGGCGGACAGCTCAAGCGAGCCGCGCTTGCCCGCGTGTTGCTCGGCAATCCCGACCTGCTTATTCTCGACGAGCCGACCAACCACCTTGACATATCTACCGTTGAGTGGCTCGAAGGCTATCTGACCCGTCAGCGCATCACACTTCTGATGGTTACGCATGACCGCTATTTTCTTGACCGCGTGTGCAACAAGATTATAGAGATAGACATGCGTCAGATATTTACCTATGAAGGCAACTATGATTATTATCTGCGCCGACGGGCTGAGCGCATAGAGGCTCTGACAGGCGAGCTTGCCAAGGTAAAGAACACTTTGCGCAAAGAGCAGGAGTGGATGCGCCGTCAGCCTCAGGCCCGAGCCGGCAAGGCAAGATACCGCATCAATGCCTTCTATGACTTGAAGGAGCGTGCGTCGGTGCGATATGACGAGCGTAACATTGACCCCAACGAGGTCAAGTCGTCATATATCGGATCGAAGATATTTGAGGCTAAAAACGTGTGCAAACGATTTGGCGACAAGGTGATACTCGATGATTTCACCTACACGTTCGCCCGATATGAGAAGGTCGGCATTGTCGGTGAGAATGGTGTCGGCAAGTCGACATTCATCAAGATGCTCCAGGGCCTTGTGGCTCAAGATTCGGGTGAGTGGAACGTCGGCGAGACCGTGCGGTTTGGTTATTACAGCCAGGACGGGTTGTCGTTGCCCGAAGGCAAGCGGGTGATTGACGCCATCACTGACATCACAGAGGATGTGGTGATAAATGGCACGACCCACTACACGCCAATGCAGTTTCTCACACGGTTTTTGTTCTCTCCGGCCGATCAGCAGAAATACATATCCACTCTCAGCGGAGGCGAGATGCGACGTTTGCATCTTGCGGCCGTACTCATCACCCAGCCCAACTTCCTGATACTCGACGAGCCGACAAACGACCTCGACATCATGACACTCGGCATACTTGAAGAATACCTTCAGAACTTCAAGGGGTGTGTGATTGTAATCTCGCATGACCGCTTCTTCCTTGACTCCATAGTCGACCACCTCTTTGTGATGGAGGGCAACGGTGTGATAAAGGATTTCCCCGGCAATTATACCGACTATCGCAACTATCTCAAGGAGCAGAAGGCTGCCAAGGCTCAGGAAGCTACCGCAAAGACCGCTCCGGCCGCAGCGAAGCGCGAGCCGGCTGTGCAGCGTCAGCGCAGGCTTACATTTAAGGAGCGCAAGGAGCTCGAAGCTCTCACTGAAGAGATTGACCGACTCACCGAAGAGAAATCAGCCCTCGAGGCCCTGTTTAATTCGGGAGAAAATATCGGCGATATAGCTCAGAAGGCAGCGCGATACAGTGAGATTAAAGATATACTTGACGAGAAAGAGCTGCGTTGGCTCGAATTGTCTGAAATCGAAGCATAATATAACTGATTTATGGCCAAAGCTATAGTGGAAACTCCGCTGATGAAGCAGTATATCGCGATGAAAAAACAACATCCCGATGCCATATTGCTGTTCAGGGTGGGAGACTTTTACGAGACATTTTCAGAGGATGCCATTGCGGCCTCCGAGATACTCGGCATTACGCTCACCCGTCGAGCCAACGGGGCTGCGCAATATGTGGAGCTGGCCGGTTTCCCACATCACGCACTCGATACATATCTGCCCAAATTGGTGCGTGCCGGCAAGCGTGTGGCTATATGTGAGCAGCTTGAAGATCCGAAAACGACAAAAAAACTCGTTAAGCGCGGCATCACCGAGCTTGTCACTCCCGGTGTGTCAATCAACGACAATGTGCTCAATCATCGCGAGAACAACTTCCTTGCCGCCATACATTTCGGCAAGCAGAACACCGGAGTGGCGTTTCTTGACATCTCGACCGGCGAGTTTCTTACCGCCGAGGGTTCGGTCGATTATGTGACCAAACTTGTGAGCAGTTTTGCTCCCAAAGAGGTGCTTGTGGAGCGTGGCAAGAAGCGTCTGGCCGAGGAGTCGATGGCCGAGCACTATTATATCTTTGAGCTTGACGACTGGATATTCACCGACTCATCGGCTCACGACCGTCTGCTGAAACAGTTTGAGACCTCTTCGCTCAAAGGATTCGGTGTCGACCGCATGACCTCGGCAATTATTGCCTCGGGCGCGGTGCTCCATTATCTCGACATAACGCAACACACCCACACATCACACATCACATCGATTGCCCGTATCGAAGAGGAGATGTCGGTGAGGCTCGACCGCTTCACCGTTAGAAATCTCGAGCTGGTACGCTCGATGAACGAGGACGGAAAAAGTCTGCTCGATGTAATTGACCGTACAGTCAGCCCTATGGGTGCGCGCCTGCTTCACCGCTGGATACTCTTCCCGCTGAAAGATCCCACAGAGATAAACAAACGTCTTGACATTGTCGAGTATTTCTTCCGGCATCCCGATGACCGCGAGGCTGTGCATGAGGCCCTGTCTCAGATCGGTGACCTTGAGAGACTTATCTCCAAAGTGTCGGCCTTGCGTGTCAATCCCCGCGAACTGTTACAACTGCGCAATGCCCTCCGTGTGATTCCCGACATCAAGCGCGTGTGTTGTGGAGCCGATCTTGCGGTACTTCAGTCGGTCGGCGACCAGCTCAATCCCTGTACCACTATCGCCGAGAAGATAGCCCGTGAGATCGTGGAAGACGCCCCCACCGCCCTCAATCGTGGCGAAGTGATTCGTCCCGGAGTGGATGAAGAGCTTGACCAACTGCGCGACATCGCCTATCGTGGCAAGGATTATCTTGCCCGGTTGCAGCAGCGCGAGAGCCAGCGCACGGGTATTCCGTCGCTCAAAGTGGCTTATAACAACGTGTTCGGATATTATATCGAAGTCACCAATACCCACCGCGACAAGGTGCCTCCCGAGTGGATACGCAAGCAGACTCTTGTCAATGCCGAGCGTTACATCACTCAGGAACTCAAGGAATATGAGGAGAAGATACTTGGCGCGCAGGATAAGATTGCCATCATCGAGCAGCGCATATATTCCGAGCTCGTCACTCGTCTTTCCGACTATATCCCGGCAATACTTCTCGACGCGCAGTTGGTGGCGCAGCTTGATGTGTTCAACTCGTTTACACGCGTAGCCATCGAGAATCGTTACAACCGTCCTGTGGTTGACGATTCTCTCGAGCTTTCTATAGTGGAGGGGCGTCATCCCGTCATAGAAAAAGAACTGCCGCCGGGCGAGCCGTATATTACCAATAGTGTCAATCTGTCCAATACAGGCACACAGGTGATGATGATAACAGGCCCGAATATGTCGGGTAAGTCGGCTTTGCTCCGTCAGACGGCTCTCAATGTGCTGCTTGCGCAGATTGGCTCGTTTGTGGCGGCCGAGAGCGCGCACATAGGCGTGGTCGACAAGATTTTTACACGAGTCGGAGCCTCTGACAATATTTCGCTCGGAGAGTCGACTTTTATGGTCGAGATGAACGAGGCCGCATCCATCCTCAATAACATGAGCGAACGCTCCCTCATACTTTTTGACGAGCTTGGCCGCGGCACATCTACCTACGACGGTATCTCTATCGCATGGGCCATAGTCGAGTATATCCACGAGCATGGCACCTCTCATCCCAAGACTCTCTTCGCCACTCACTATCATGAGCTCAACGAGATGGAAAAGAGTTTCAGCCGTGTGGTCAACTATAACGTGTCGGTCCGTGAGATAGAGGGTAAAGTCGTGTTTCTGCGCAAACTCGCTCGAGGTGGAAGCGAACACAGTTTCGGTATCCATGTGGCCAAACTGGCCGGCATGCCACAGGTTATTGTGAAGCGGGCCGATGAGGTGCTCCGTCATCTGGAGCGCGTCAACCGCGAGAGTGACAATGCTACGTCGGAGAGGCTCGGCAAGATTTCGGATGTGCCCGAGGGATTCCAGATGTCATTTTTCCAGCTTGACGATCCTGTGCTGACACAGTTGCGTGACCGCATACTTGGCCTTGACATAAACAATCTCACTCCCATGGCCGCACTCAACACTCTTCATGACATACGCACTGTCTTGACAGGTAAGTAAGATAAGCGATTGCGATATTAAACGGCACGCAGGCTTGATGCTAAAATCAAGTCTGCGTGCCGTTTAATATATAAAGGAATGGCCGGGGCTCATCGCGAGTCCCGGCCATTGGTCCGTCCTTGCTTTAACCTAACCTATGCAAACAATAATGTGGACGGATTGTAATATGTGTGGTTGTTCTTTTTAGAAACGACGGCCTCCGCGTCCGCCCGGCCCTCCGGGGCCTCCGAAGCCGCCACGGCCGGGACCGCGGTTAAACTCTCCGCCGTTAATCTTGGGCTCGTTGCCTTTACCGAAAGTATTGAAGCGATAGCTTACAGAGAACATGAAGTAGCGGGTGAGTACATTGGTCGCTGTGTCGTCGATATAGCTTGCGGTGATGCTGCGGCTGATGCTGTTGACCTGGTTGAGAAGGTCATAGACGCGTACCGACACAGTGAGCGACTTGTCGCGGAGCAACTGCTGCGAGATTGATGCGTTCCACATCCATGTGTTGGTGTTGAAGCCGGCTGAGTAACCCTTGGTTGCGGTATAGTTGACGTCACTCTGAATAGTCAGACCCCAGGGGGTGTAGTAAGTGGCATCGGCACGGCCTCCATAACGGTGGATGGTGGCGTTGCCTGCTGTCTGTACCGAGTTGTTGGAGAACTGTACATTGTATTGCGGACGTATCTCAAACTCGAAGTGGTCGGGACGGAACGCTATGCCAGGGCTCTCGAAGATGCTGAAGTTGCGGGCAGTGTTGCGCACACCGTTGTTGAAGCCGATATTTTGTGACGCGTTGCCGAATATGTGGTTGGAGATGGTCCACTTTTTGTTGCTCAGCGGCATTGACATCATGTTCATGAGTCGACCGCTCCACACACCGTTGACGTTGGTATAGGTGGTTGTACGGGCCGCGTTTGCATCATAGATGGTATTGGATATGATTGAATTTTGATTGTAAGTGAAATCAAAATTGAACATTAATGAACGCTGGGCGTCCATGTTGAAATCCTGGAAGCGCAGGTTGAGGTTGTGGGAGAACGATGGCTTAAGGTCAGGATTACCGATGGTAATGTTCATGGGGTCGGTAACGTCGGGCACCGGCTGGAGCTGAGTCATCGACGGCTGTGATGAGCGTCCGCGATAGTTGGCCTGGAATGAACGCTGCTTGCTGAATTTGTAACGCAGACGCAGATAGGGGGCATAGTTCCATACCCAGCGGGTGTCGATGTTGCGGTCCGAGTTGATGAGGTCGATTGACTTTGACATCTGAGGCACGAGAGCGAGACCGACTTCATAGTTGAGGTTGCGGCCTGTCTTTTTGTAACCGAGGCGTATGTTCTGGTTGAAATAGTTGTTGCGGAAACTGTTGGAGAGCTCTTCGTTGAGCACAAGATCCTCAAGCGGAGCTGTCGGGTCGGTGTAGTCATATGACAGACGGTCGGAATTGTTCCAGCGGTAGTTCATGCGATAGCTGAACACGAGCGAGTTGCCGTTGGCCGGATTGCCGAGAGGTTCGGTCCATGTCATCTGGCCCATTACCTGATTGCTCCAGGTGTGCGAGTCGATATACTGGTCCTGGTCTTCTATAAGATAGTCGTCGGCTGTCGGATCATCCTCCTCGGCCTCCATTTCCTCAAGCATGCGTTTTACGATGTGGGAGAGTGAATACTGATACTCGCGTACGTTTGACATCGAGTAGCTGCCGCTGAGTGAGAGTGAGCGACCGCGGTGGTTCTTGAAACTGTGTGAATATATGAGTCGGCCGGATGTCTCGTAGGAGTTACCGCGGGAGTTGACGTTGTTGTCGGTCGTGCTGACAATGTCGTTGCCGTTCAGCATATAGCGCGGGTCGCGGTTGACGGTGTTTTCCCATGAATAGGCGTTCTGGTGGTTGTAAGAGAATTGGGGACGGAACTCGAGAGTATTGAACGAGTCGGGCTTCCATAGCATACGCAGGTTGGCACTCACGTTGTTGGAGCGGTCACGGGCGATGTTGTCGATTTTAGAGAATGTGGAATATTCCGGGAAGATGTATTGGCGGTTCTGATACTTGGTGGATGAACGGTCGGTGTTGGAGTACATTATGTCACCGCCGATGCGGAACACTTCCTCGTTGCCGATATTGAAGTTCACGCCAAAAGCACGTGAGATGGTATTACCGCCTTGTCCGCGTGGTCCACGGAAACGTGAGCCGTTACTGTCGGTAAATCCTACCTGGTTGATGTTGTTGAGATTGCCGAGAAATGTGAGCTGATTGCCGTTCCAGAATCGGTTGATGTTAAAGGAGGCGGCATAACGCTTGTCTGTGCCATATCCGGCCTCGGCTGTGCCAAACCATCCTTCGTCCATACCTCTTTTTACAGTGAGGTTGATCACAGTCTCGTCTTCTCCGTCGTCGACACCGGTCAGACGGGCCATGTCGCTTTTGCGGTCTACTACCTGGAGCTTTTCGATCATGTTGGCGGGGAGGTTTTTGGATGCCACCTGCGGGTCATCGCTGAAAAATTCCTTGCCATTGACAAGAATCTTTGATATGGTCTTTCCCTGGGCTGTGATTGAGCCGTCAGAGCCAACTTCCACGCCCGGGAGTCGTTTCAGCAGGTCTTCGACCACAGCGTTGGGCTGCGTGTGGTAAGAGTCTGCGTTATATTCCACGGTGTCCTCCATGACTTTTATGGGAGTTTTGGTGGCGACTACATTGACCACCCCGAGCAACTGTGATGATTCTTTCATTTCAATCGCGCCCAGGCGCACATTGGACGAAGCTACATTTACATTTTGATAATGGTCGGAATATCCGATATATGTCACCGAAAGGATGTAGTTGCCTTTTTGGACGCCCGAGAGGGTAAACTTGCCGTCAAGATTGGTGGTGACGCCTTTGACAAATGTACTGTCTTTGGCTGTGAGAAGCCTTACGGTTGCCTCCATAAGTGGCTCGGCCGAAGCCGCGTCTTTCACCGTCCCGGTGATGTTGACAGCCAATGCTGTTACTGTGCTGAAGAGGAGTAGGGCTAACGTCGTGAGAGCGTGTCTGAAACGTGTCATCGAGTTTAATTAGTATATCGTAATGAATAAGTTTTGTTTATGTTATTAAGACTGCCGATATTACATAAGGTTTAATCAACGATAAGGTATATTTTGTTAAAATAGGTTTATTCGCAAAAAAAATGAGACGAGTCTGTATCCTTATTATAGCTATGGATACAGACTCGTCGTTAGCTTTTCACACGGAGGGTGCTTAGAATATCTTTATACTTGGGATGTAGCGTTTGGGCTGCTTCTTTAGGTCGATGAGTATGCTGTCGATATGTGCGGCTGAGTTGTTGATATTGTTGTAGAGGCCGGGGTCGTTGAGCAACAGACCAAGCGACGAGTTGGACGAGTTGAGTTTCTCGGTGGCTTCGTCAAGATTGGCTGTGATATTATTGAGATGGGTGAGTGTCGAGTCAAGTGGCATTTTCTTGAGGTCGTCCGAGAGAACGGCGAGAGCCTGTGACACCTGTGAGATATTAGCCGAGATTTCTTTGACGTTGGCCATAGTGGCGTTTGCGTTGTTCATGATTGAGGGCATCGCTCCCATGGCGCGGTCGAGTTGTGTTGTCGATTTCTCCAGATTGGCCATGATGACATCGAGACGTTTCACCGATGATTGCAGAGCCGGATCGGCTGCGATGGCGGTCAGGGCTACGACGAGCGAATCGATATGCGGAGCTATCTGTATGATTGTCGGCATGAGTTCGGTCGATACCTTGTCCATTAGTCCGCTACCTTCGATAGCCTGAAGTTTTTGTCCGACCTCGATATAGTTGGGCGATGTGCCCATACGCAGCTCGATTGTCGATGTGCCTAACATATCGGTGACTATAGCGGCAGCGGTGCCTTCGGGGAGGCGCAACTGGCGGTCGAGACTGAGCTCTACTCTCACATGGCCGGGATTGTCGTATTCATATGCCACATCTCTCACCAGACCGACTTTGTAGCCGTTGAGTGTCACTGGTGCCGACTGTGCCAGCCCGGCAACATTGGTGTAGGAGGCATAGTAATAGTTGGCGGCCTTGAATATGTTTACGCCTTTGAGGTAGTTGATGCCGAATACGAGTGCCAGCAGGGCTACGAGCACCGAGGCTCCTATCTTTACTTCGCGTGAGAATAGTTTGTTCATATAACGAATAATGTTTTTGTCAGAGTTGAATTTTTTTGGGGGGTTATTTGATTCGTTTTCCGTCGCGGGTCTTTATGACAAATGCGTCGGGAAACTTTGTCTTGACTTTTTTCAGATCGGCAGCAGCGGCATTGACCGACGGATAAGAACCGTAAGTGTATTTTACCGCACCGCCATCGCGATAAGACTCCACATCCTTGAGGCCCTTGAATCTTTTGTCACCCTGTTGTATGACAGTTGGAGCGGTCAGAAACTGTATTTTATATACTATGGCCGACGCATCCGCAGGCTTGCAACTCGGGCTTGTCTCCTCTGAGCTACATTCCGGCTCCGGCTCGGGGGTGGAGACAGGCTTGACGGCACGCTTATGGGCCGGATATTTTTTAGATGTGACGCCTGAGGCATTTCGATAGCGTTCGATGCCGTTATATATGGCTCGGGCCAGTTTGGTGCTGCCGGCGTCTGACGCCATGAATGTCTCCATGGTCGGGTTGCATATGAAGTCGAGCTCGACAAGTATCGACGGCATGCTTGTGCGCACCAGCACCCAGAACGGGGCCTGTCTCACTCCGTTGTTTTTTCGTCCGGCAGTCCTCACCAGTTGGTTTTGCACAGCTTCAGCCAGGGCTATGCTCTGATCCATGTTTTTGTGCTGCATCATCTCAAAGGCTATGTAACTTTCGGTCGACGACGGGTCAAAGCCCTGATAGGTAGTGGAATAGTTGGCCTCGAGTTTCATCACCTCATTCTCGCGCATGGCCACGCTGAGATTGGTGTCGCTTCGGTCGAGACCGAGAGTATAGACGGCCGCACCGTTGATTTTGCGGTGCATGGGCGATTTTGACGATATTGAGTTGGCGTGGATGGATACAAATATATCGGCATGCTTGTTGTTGGCAAAGTCCGCTCGCTTCTGTAGGGGGACAAATACATCGGTGGAGCGTGTCATCTCCACTTTGGTGTCGTCCATCTCCTTCTCGAGCATCTCTTTGAGTTTCAGAGCCACTTTGAGATTGATGGTTTTCTCATTGGTGCGAGTCCCGAGCGCACCGGCATCCTTGCCTCCGTGTCCGGGGTCTATTACCACTGTAAAGTCCTTGGCCATCGCAGCGGGAGCGGCGCATAGCAGGAGCATACTCATTATTATATGATATACGGTGTGGCGCATGTCTTATGGTTGTTTCCAATATGCAAAATTAGTAAAAGAAAAGTAAATGGAGGCCACATTGACCGAATTTTTGGCTTATCTGCCAAAAAATGTCTAATTTTGGACAATCATTTTGCAACAATAGTCATGAGTATAAGCACAACAGCCGTACGGGCATACAGCCGCTTTTCCAAGGCGATTTTATCAGTCGCCGCCACATGGTGTATGGTTTCGTGCCAATCGGATGTGAAGCCTGTGGAGCTGCATCGTCTCGACCGTCAGATAGCAAGAGGCGTCATGCCGGATGATTCTTTGTCGGTCAAGGCGACTGAAACACTCTTTAAGATAAGTGGTTATCCGGCTCCGACTCCTCTGACGGTAGCGGATTATGCCGAAAAGCCGTCGATACGCGAGCATCTCGATGGGGTGGAGCGCGAATACGGCGACACGCGCAGGGAGAGTATGGCTATCGGAGAGGTCTTCGCTCGGATGCGCTCTGTGCTGCCACAGGTGCGTGTCCCCGAAGTGTTTGCCATTATTTCGCCGTTCTCTCAGTCGGTATTGGTCGCAGATACATTATTATATATAGGGCTCAATCATTATCTCGGCGCGGATTATGTGCACTATGAGTATTTTCCCGACTATGTGAGAGCCCTCAAAGTGCGCGATCGCATTCTTGTTGATGTGGCCGAGGCTCTTGTGCGTTCCGCCTATCCCTATCGTCCGTCTGACGATTACCCGCAGGTGGTGACGCGTCTTGCCTATGAGGGAGCGGTTGCCGAGGCCGTGATGCGGCTCACGGATAGAAGTGAGGCCTGCGTGCTTGGCTATGACGATAGTCAATATGCCTGGTTGTGTGGCAACGAGCTGAAGATATGGCAGAGTATTGTCGGAGGGCAGATGCTGTTTTCTACCGATTATGCCATAGCGCGTTCGCTGGTCGATGTAGCTCCGCATGTGTCGGTAATATCACCCGAAGTGCCGGGCCGAGCCGGACGTTTTATCGGTCACAGGCTCGTGAAGTCTTATATTGACAACAACCCGTCGGCCTCGATTGAGCATATGCTCACCCCGGCGTTTTATTGTTCTCCATCGTTGCTCTCCTCGGCGAAATACAACCCCTGAGGGCTGTATGTGACGGATGAAGACAATTGTGAGACGATAGTCTGAACGGTATGGTGCGGAGTGAAACCTGTGTGTTACATTGAGTAATGCCCGAGTCGGTTCATACTTGTAAATTTGCAACAAGGATTAACCTTAAACTAAAAATCTACATGAACCGAAAACTTATCACATTGCTTCCCCTTGCCCTATGCGGCATGCTCTCGCTGCCGGCTGTGGCCCAGTTGCCTGTAGTCCAGACAAAGTATACGGCCGACCCTGCACCTATGGTGCATAATGATACTATATTTCTTTACACTACGCATGACGAGGATGATGCCGATGGATTTCTTATGAAAGACTGGCTCCTCTACACCTCGACCGATATGGTCAACTGGACCGATCATGGAGCGGTGGCCTCGCTCGAGAATTTCAAATGGCGCAGTCGCGACAATGGTGCGTGGGCCGAGCAGGTGATTGAGAGAAACGGCAAGTTCTATATGTATTGTCCGCTTCATGGCCACGGCATCGGTGTACTTGTGGCCGACACGCCCTATGGCCCGTTTACCGACCCTATAGGCAAGCCTCTTGTGTGGCAGCAGGAACATTGGGATGACATTGACCCGACCGTCTTTATCGACAATGACGGCCAGGCTTACATGTATTGGGGCAACCCTAATCTCTATTACGTGAAGCTAAACAGTGATATGATTTCATATAGCGGCGACATTGTTAAGCTCGACCGTCCCGACAAGTATCAGGAGGGGCCGTGGTTTTATCGTCGCGGTGACAAATATTATCTCGCGTTTGCATCGACATGCTGTCCTGAGGGCATAGGTTATGCCATGAGCGACAGCCCCACAGGCCCGTGGACTACTAAGGGATATATAATGGCTCCGACTCCGCGTTCCAACGGTAATCATCCCGGTATTATTGACTACAAGGGCAAGACATACGTGTTTGGTCTTAATTACGAACTGTTGCGACGTGTCACTGACAAGCATCATGAGCGTCGCTCGGTCGGAGCTGCCGAGATGAAGTATAATCCTGACGGCACTATCCGCGAACTTCCTTATTGGACGGAATGTCATGTCGAGCAGATCGAACCGTTCAATCCTTTCCGTCGTGTCGAGGCTGAGACTATGGCTTGGGGATGGGGTCTTAAAACAGCTCCGCTCGCGGGCCACAACCAATATCTGACAGGTATCGACAATGGCGAGTATCTGATGCTAAAGGGGGTAGACTTTGGCCGGAAAGGTGCGAAAAACATCACAATGAATGGAGCGGCTGTTAAAGATGGCGGCAAGATTGTGATTAGAATCGACAGCCAGGATGGGCCTGTTGTCGGCACGATAAATATCGGCAATACCGGCTCGATGGATGTGTACAAGGATTTCTCTACCCGTCTTAAGAAGGTGAAAGGGATTCACGACCTTTACTTCTGCTTTGAGGGAGATGGCGACAGCCTCTTTAACCTCGACTGGTGGAGTATGAAGTAGCCCAGGCAAAAACGGCAGAATAGACAATCGGTAATAACCTGAAAGACAAAAGTCTCAAAAGTAGCTACTTTTGAGACTTTTGTCTTTCAGGTTATTTTGTTTGCCGATTTATCGACAGTACTTGGCGAAATTTACGTTGCGCATATCGCCCGAGGCAAGAAATTCGGTGTGGAACGACAGTGATGCCTCAAGAGTGTGGGGGGTCTGGCCACCGCGGGTCGACAACTTGAGATAGTCGCGAAGCAGTTCGCGATACATAGGATGTGCGCAGTTGTCAATGATTACGTGGGCTCTCTGTACGGGGTCAAGTCCGCGCAGGTCGGCTATACCCTGATCGGTCACGATGATGTCTACCGAGTGTTCGGTGTGGTCCACGTGTGACACCATGGGGACGATATTGGAGATTTTGCCCTCTTTGGTCACGGACGGGCAAGAGAATATCGACACATAGGCATTGCGGGTGAAGTCGCCCGAGCCTCCGATGCCATTCATCATGCGTGTGCCTGTGACATGGGTCGAGTTGATGTTGCCGAAGATGTCAGCCTCGAGAGCTGTGTTCATGGCGATGACGCCGAGTCGGCGTATCACCTCGGGATTGTTGGATATTTCCACGGGGCGTATCACCAAATGCTCCTTGAAGAAGTCGATGTTGCTGATTACCTCATCTTCTACCTCGTTGCTCACTGTGAGAGAGCTTGTTGAGCCAAATTTGCATCGGCCATTTTTCATGAGGTCAATGACGGCATCCTGTATCACTTCAGTGTACATTTCAAACGGAGGTATCTCCTTTGCGTCGGCAAGTCCGTAGAGCACGGCGTTGGCCACATTGCCTACACCCGACTGTATGGGCAGGAACGACGAGGGGATGCGGCCTGCCTTGATTTCGCCGATAAGGAAGCGACACACGTTGGCTCCGATCATCTTGGTGGTCTCGTCAAGCGGGGTGAAAGGCTTCACGCCCTCGTAGCTGTCGCTCATTACTACGCCTACAATCTTCTCAGGGTCTATTTTGAGCACGGGTGATCCGATGCGGTCGCTGGGCTTGTAGATAGGTATTTCACGGCGGCAAGGCGGATCAAGGGGCATATATATGTCGTGCAGACCGTAGAGTGAGTGGCGGAGCTTCTCATTGAGCTCGATAATTACGCGCTTGGCCATCTTGGCTATGGTGGGGACATTGCCCACGCCTGTGCCTACCACGGCAGTGCCGTCATCCTTGATGTCACACACCTCGATTATTGCGATGTCGATGTCGCCTATCTGGCCGTAGCGCAGCTTCTGGGCGGTCTCTGAGAGATGGAGGTCAAAGTAATGGGCGTCGTGCGAATTGATGCGTTTGCGCAGGTCGGGATGATTCTGATAGGGGGTGCGTCGGCCTATGGCGTTGGCTCGGGCGAGCATGCCGTCACATAAGTCGGATGTCGAGGCTCCTGTGACGATGTTGATTTTGAAAGGTTCTCCCTGCTCGTGGAGCCGCTCGGCCTTGGCGGCGATGGCTTGTGTGACCATCTTGGGTGCTCCGGGAGCGGTAAAGCCGGAGAATCCGCAGTTGCAGTCGTTGTAAAAGAGGTCGGCTGCCTCTTCAGGAGTGAGAATAGGAAATCTCATTTTGATAGTCGGTTTATGCTTTAGTTGAATTCTATATTCGTTAATATTTGATAGTCAGAATTTGCGCTCAAGTATCTGCGTGTCGAGTATCGCTTTGCGCCAGCGGTCATAGTGAGCCTGTCGTTCGGCCAGCTCCTGTTGTGACACCTTTGAGGTCTGAGGAGTCTCCTGATTGTTGTCGAGCTCTTCTACCTGCATCGGAGTGTCGTTGGCCGGAAGATTAGTGAGCGGCTGGTAGGAGTGAGCAGGGGCTGGGATAACTGAGACGGCCGGAGCCGGCTTGGGTGCTTTGGGTTTGCGTGGCTCGTGTTGCATGCGGGCCGGCTGCTGCATGGCCCGGTCGGTGCTCCACGGTGCATTGCATGGAGCCGGGCGTGATGTGCGGGCTGGCGGATGCTGCTCGCTCTCTGACGGCGCGGCCTTTTTCTTGACCCACTCATAAGCGGCTCCGACAGCGACAATCACTATCCATATTATTATTGTCTCCATTTGCGAAAAAATGTGTAACTTTGTGCTACTTTTGCGCAAAGTTACTTAATGTTGCGCTATTACACAAATAAATTATGGGACAAAACCGCACATTATACATAGAAACCTACGGCTGTCAGATGAATGTAGCTGACAGTGAAGTAGTGGCTTCGGTGATGGCTACGGTCGGTTATGACATGACCGACAATCTTGACGAGGCTGATGCCGTGTTGCTCAACACCTGCTCCATACGCGACAATGCCGAGCAGAAGATTTTGTCGCGCCTGGCATTCCTTGCCTCGCTGCGCCGCAAGCGTCCGAAAAGCAGTCAGCGACTCATTATCGGAGTGATAGGCTGTATGGCCGAGCGTGTCAAAGAGGATCTGGTGGCTAATCATGGCGTTGATCTTGTGGCCGGGCCTGATTCATATCTCGACCTGCCCGCACTGTTTGCCTCGGTCGAGGCCGGTGAGAAGGCTGTCAACGTAACTTTGAGCACAAGCGAGACCTATCGCGACATTATTCCCGCCCGCATCACGGGAAATATCGTGTCGGGATTTATCAGTATAATGCGCGGATGCAATAATTTCTGCTCCTATTGTATTGTGCCCTATACCCGCGGGCGAGAGCGTTCACGCGAGCCTCAGAGCATACTTGCCGAGCTTGCCGACCTCAGAGCACGGGGATTTAGGGAGGCAACCCTCCTGGGACAGAATGTCAACAGTTACAGCTATACCGGTCCTGACGGAGTGACGGTCAATTTTCCGGCTCTTCTTGCGATGGTGGCCGAGGCCGCTCCCGATATGCGCATACGTTTTACCACCTCCCATCCCAAGGATATGAGCGACGAGACTATTGATGTCATTGCCGCTCATCCCAATATCTGCCGTCACATTCACCTGCCCGTGCAGTCGGGCAGTGATAGCGTGCTCAAGGCGATGAACCGAAAATACACACGTGAATGGTATCTTGGCCGCATCGCGGCAATACGTTCCCGCATACCCGACTGCGGCATATCTTCCGACCTCTTTACGGGATTTCACGATGAGACGGAGGAGGATTTTGAGCAGACTCTCTCGCTTATGAGAGA
Organism: Duncaniella muricolitica; assembly: GCF_910574735.1. Classification (NCBI taxonomy): domain Bacteria; kingdom Pseudomonadati; phylum Bacteroidota; class Bacteroidia; order Bacteroidales; family Muribaculaceae; genus Duncaniella; species Duncaniella muricolitica. The sequence goes on from NZ_CAJTCF010000028.1 coordinate 19,754, forward strand.
GGTGGGTTTTGATTCGTCGTTCATGTTCAAGTATTCCGAGCGGCCGGGCACGCTTGCCTCGCGCACAATGCCCGACAATGTGCCGGAGGAAGTGAAGATTGAGCGTCTTAACCGCATGATAGCTCTGCAAAATGAACTCTCGCTCGCAAGCAATCTTCGTGATGTCGGCCACACGTTCGAAGTGCTCGTCGAGGGCGTGTCAAAGAGATCCAAAGAGCAGATGGTGGGCCGCAGCTCGCAAAACAAGACCTTTGTGTTCCCGCGTGGCAACTGTCGTGTGGGCGACACCGTGCGTGTCAAGGCCGTGTCGGCGTCATCGGCCACGCTTATCGGAGAGTTGGTTGAGTAAATCGCCGTTGTGGCTGCCTGTGACGGCTCTGCCGGTGCAAAAACGCTGTCACGCTGTAACTTTTATGCGTCCGGTGTTGTTAAAAGTGTAGGAGCACGCGTTTCATTACTCCTGACTTTTCTTCACAAGGCGAACCATTAAAGTATGTAGATGTTATGGATTACAAGTCGCTGCTGTTTAATATAGATATTCAGTCGGGTAACACCCCGGCCCCCGGAGCACTGTTGGTCTCCGAGCCTTTTCTGCGAGAGGATTATTTCAGCCATTCGGTTATCGCGCTCATAGAGTATGAGCCCGGAGGCGGTGCTATGGGCGTAGTGCTTAACAATGGTTCGGACTACACGTTGCAGGAACTTGTTGAGGGCGTCGAGCGTAAGGAACCTATTCCTGTCTATTGCGGAGGCCCGGTGGGGAGTGACCGTTTGTATTTCATACATACCCTCGGCGACATCATCCCGGGCACACAACCTCTTGGCGACGGGTTGTGGGTAGGCGGTGACTTTGAGCCGATGCTCTCGATAGTCAACGATGGTTATGAACTGGAGGGTAATATTCGTTTCTTCCTCGGATATAGCGGCTGGAGCGGATCTCAGCTTGAGGAAGAACTTGCCCGTAACGTCTGGGCTGTGTCGCCTCTGACCGGCTCGCCTCACGATATGCTGCGGGGTGCCGGTGATGCCTATTGGCACAGGGCTGTCAGAGCTCTCGGTGATGATTTCAGAGGGTGGCTGTATCATCCGCAAAATCCGATGGTGAATTGATTTTGCAGTCGTTTTTTTAGAGATGTGTATAATATTTTACACATCTTTGCGTTTCATAATAGTGTGTTTGGCTGCAAACGCGCTCTTATGAAATGCATACGTGAAATTTTTATGAAACTCAAATTCATTACCGGCTGTCTGCTCTCGGCTATGCTTCTTGCTTCGTGCTCATCGTCCAAGACCACGTTACCATATTTCACCGATTTATCATCAGTTAAAGAGGGTACACTCCCCAAGTCAGACTACCTTCCTACTATAGAGCCTGATGACGAATTGTATATCACGGTCAATTCAGTCAACCCTTCTGCAACAGCTATATATAATCTGCCGTTGGCCAATCCTGCATATAAATGGGGCATGGAGTCGACACGCAATGACAAGCAGATGACCTATATAGTATCGTCAAAAGGTGATATAAACTTCCCCGTACTCGGCACCATTCATGTGGCCGGAATGACCACCGAACAGCTTCGTGACGACTTGATAAAGAGGCTGAGCAAAGATGTTGAGGACCCTATGGTGTATGTCGGTCTTGTGAATTTCAAGGTTAATGTGGCCGGAGAAGTGAAAAATCCCGGACAGATAGCTCTTACCGGCAACCGGTGCTCGATACTTGACGCACTTACGGCTGCCGGTGACCTCACGGAGTATGGCGAACGAAGCAATGTGCTTGTGATACGCGAGGAGAATGGTGAGCGTCGTTTCGCGCATCTCAATCTCAATTCGTCCGACGTGCTGACCTCGCCCTACTACTACGTAAAGCAGAATGACTATATTTATGTAGAGCCCAATGCTATACGCCAGTCCAACTCGAAGTATAACCAGAACAATGCGTTCAAACTCTCGGTAATATCCACTATCGTGAGTGCGTCTTCGGTGATAGCTTCGCTCGTAATCGCTCTTACTGTAAAGTGATCTGTTGAGAATATAACCCGGAAAACACAATATATTTTATAATAAGTATCATGGCAAACGCCCGTCCGAAGGCTGAATATTTAGATATAATGGGCCTGTTGCGCTCATACGCCTCAAAATGGTATTATTTTGTAATATCCATATTCCTGTGTCTTGTGTTGGGATTTCTATACACGCGCATGCATAGCCGGAATATGGCTGTTAGAGCCAATATTCTTATATCACAGGATGATGACGGACCTTTCGGCGCATCGTCAGCCAAAGGAAAAAACAATGGTATAGGCGCGCTGTTTGGCTCAAATGCCAATGTGCAGGATGAGGTGTTTGTAATCTCTTCCCACTCGCTTTATCGCAATGTGGTCAAAGCGTTGGGCATCAACAAGACACACTATGTGCGTACGGGCTTCTTGAAGTCTGCGCTCTCATATCCCGACTTTCCTATTGATGTCGAGGCTCAGGGTATAGCCGACACACTTCGCACAACACTTGTCTTTAAGGTTAAAACTGATGAAAGCGGCATTGCAGACATCAGTGTGAAGGCAAAAAAAGAGACTATTGCCGACATAAGCGGAGTGAAGCTCCCGACGGTTGTCAAGACTGACTATGGCGATTTTACCGTCAAGGCCACTGAATCATATCCCAAAGGCAAAAAGGTGAAAAGCGTTATCTCTTTTGCCGGCTATGAGTCAGGTGCTGAGATGCTTACCGATCAGGTCGAGGCCAGCCTGGCAAGTAAAAAGAGCAATGTCATAACACTTGCATTCGACACACCCAATCCCGTCTATGGCAGCGCGATACTCAACGAGATTCTCGAAAAGTATAACGAGCGCGGTATATACGAAAAAAATCTTCAGGGCCAGAAGACTGCGACATTCCTTGAGGACCGCATACGTCTGATGGGGCATGACCTTGATGATGCAGAGTCGGCCATACAGCGTTATAAGGAGGCCAACGGTATTACAGATATTCAGGCCGAGGCCGCTTACCGCAGTTCCAAGAAGAGCACTCTTGAAAATAATATCGTGGCTCTTGAGACGGAGCTGGAACTCCTGCAACTCACACGCGATTTCTTTACAGATTCGATACTTAATACCGAACTGGTGCCTACCACCGTGTCGACGGCTTCTGTTCAACATGGTATTTCTGCGTATAATTCCCTGGTAATGGAACGTATCGAGTTGCTCAATAATGCCAAGGCTGACAACTATGCGTTACGCAAAATTGAAAATCGCATGGACATGACCCGTCGCAACATTCTTGCAACGACCGACCGGGCCATTGATGCCTCGCGTGTGAGACTGAAAGACCTCATCTCGCAGCAGGGCGACAATAGATCCAAACTTGGCCGTATACCCACGCAGGAACGTGAGTATGTCAATATGAAGCGTCAGCAGGAGATGAAGCAGGAGATTTATCTCTTTCTTCTCCAGCGTCAGGAGGAGAATGCCATGCTGCTGGCCAACTCTATTCCCAAGGGTAAGATTGTCGATGAGGCATACGTGTTGAGCGAGCCGCTTGGTGCGTCAAACAAAATGATACTTATCGTATTCTTTTTGATAGGTATCATATTGCCTCCGATATATTTATACTTACGTAAACTCATACTCAACAAAGCCGAGTCGCGTGAGGAAGTGGAGCGTCACATCTCTGCTCCGGTGCTTGGCGAAATGTGCACTGACCATTCCGGCCGCAGTCTTGTGGTTACAGAGCATGACACGTCATCGGCTACAGAGCTTTTCCGTCTGTTGCGCTCCAATCTCCAGTTTCTGCTTGGCGGTTCGGGCGACAAGATTGTGCTCATGACTTCTACCAAATCGGGCGAGGGCAAATCGTTTATCGCGATAAACCTCGCAGCATCGCTCGCACTTCAGCATGGTAAGAAAGTGCTGCTTGTCGGCATGGATATTCGCAACCCGCAGATCGGCAACTATCTTGGCATTAATCCCAAATGGGGCCTTACCAACTATCTGTCAGCGGGAAATCTCGCTCTGTCCGACATTATCAGCCATGTTGAAGGCACTTCATCGCTCGACGTGATTGTCGCCGGTCCGATTCCGCCTAATCCTGCCGAACTGCTTATGAGCGACGCTGTCGACAAGTTGTTTGAACAGTTGCGTCCCATGTATGACTATATAATTGTTGACACCGCACCTGTAGGTATGGTCAGTGACACCTTTACTCTCGACCGTATCGCCGATGCCTCTATCTATGTGACACGTATCAATTACAGCACGCTCGACGACTTGAAGTTTGTCGAGTCGATCTATGAGGACAAGCGTCTCAAAAAACTATCGGTTGTAATCAATGGCACCCACAGCAAGAAAGGCTACGGTTACGGCTACTCAGCCAAGAAGTGACCGCATGTCGCTGTTGGATAGATAGTGTAATATTTTTACATCTGTAGGTCTCGCCGTCTGATGGTAGATAGATACAAACTCATGACAGGAATCCTCTTCACAGCCCTGTGGATACAGCTGTGTTGGGGATTCGTGTGTACTGACCTGATTACCGCGCTTGAGCCGACACGCAGTTATGTCAACATGCTTTGTGATCTGGCTTATGTAGTATTGGGTGTGTCGACAATTAAGAATCGTCGCGATACGATAGTGCTTGTCTCATTCTGTGCTATTGGCGGATTGTCGGCATTTGTTAATCATCAGGGTTGTATAGAGTTTGTTAATGGATGCCGCGATTTTGTCGGCTTGTTGTTTGCAGCCCCGATAATTCGATATATGCTGATTTCAAATGACTCGGAACGATTTGTCAAGTCATTTGATAAAATGTTGTATATTTTTCTATGGCTTCAGGTGCCCTGTCTTGTCAGCCAGTTCATTCGATTTGGTGCAGGTGATGCGGGCGGCGGTTCGCTTGGTAAATTTGCATCTGGCCAGGTATCGACATTGATTTATATAATATCATTCTATCTCATCAATAAAGAGTGGAATGAGAATAAATCTTATTTTCAGAATCTTTGGGCCAATCGTGTATATGTGTTCCTGCTGTTCCCGACTTTCTTGAACGAGACGAAGATAAGCGTATTATATTTTATGTTTTACTTCGTCTTGTTAATTGTAATCGATAAGAAGGTTATCGGGAAATTGATTTTTGCATTGCCGTTGTCATTGGTGCTGTTTTGCGTTGCCGGTTATATCTATCTTGTGGCAATAGATGTGCAGAGCGATCATTTCGATTCAGAATATTTTACGGAATATTTAATCGGTGATGACATAGATCATCTTATGGAGTTGGCCGAGTTAGTACAGGATGAAGTCATTGAGACAGATAATCTGTGGGTTGTCGATTTGCCGCGTTATGGTCGCTTTGTCGCTGTCCCCGAAATTCTTAGCTCGTCTACAGGAGGCGGAATGCTGTTGGGTGCAGGAGTCGGCCAGTTTAAGGGTGGTCAGGTATTGTCGACGTCAGAGTTTGCATCCAAATATCAATGGTTTCTCCAGGGGTCTTCAATCATGTTCTTTTTTATAGTGATTCAGTTGGGCTTGATCGGGCTTATATGGATGATGTATGATTTGATGTCGATACTGTTTACGTCGGACAAACATGTGCGTGCCAATAATATAAAACTTTATATGCTGTTGGTGACAACGCTGATTCTTGTATATAATGACCAGTATAGAAGTTTTTATATATGCATGATAATGTTTTATATCTGTCTGAGAGGTTTGCAGCCAATGGCTGAAGATGAACAAAAGAGAATCAAATCGTAGAGCCGCATATCAAATGAAGCCAGTCGTTTCGGTTATTATTCCTGTATATAACGTAGAGCAATATCTTGATACGTGCTTACAAAGCATCAGAAATCAGTCGTTGAGGGATATTGAAATAATTTTGGTCGATGATGGCTCTCCTGACAGGTGCCCGGAAATGTGCGATAATTATGCTCGGACAGACTCACGTATAAGGGTTGTCCATAAAGAAAATGCAGGCTTGGGATATGCCCGTAATACAGGCCTGGATTATGCTTGCGGACAATGGGTATGTTTTGTTGACTCAGATGATTGCTTGGCATTGAACGCCTTAAAGACATGTGTCGACATTGCGGAGTGCGCAGGTGTGGACCAGGTGCGATACCTTCTGAAACGTTGTGGCGAACATATACATGGCCATGCTGTTGAGACGAAGGGTGGAAATGAATATCAGGTTTTAGATAAATTCCCTGAAAAAGCAATGCCGATGCTTGCTGAGACAATGGCTGTGTCGGAGCTTGCGACTGACAGGATTTTGGCCAATGCAAGTGCTTGTGCAGGATTATATAGGCGAGATGCCATAATCAGGAGCGGAGTCAGATTTCATTCTGAACGTGAATTGATAAGTGAAGACTATGTGTTTAATATAGAATTTGCTGCCAAAAGCGGGGCTATAGCATATACATCTTATCCGTTCTATTTTTATCGAGACAACCACATGTCGCTGAGTAAGATGTATAAGGCTGACAGAATTGAGCGCAGTGTTGTGTTTAGTAGATTCTTAAGAACCAGACTTTCGGAGCTTGGCTATCCGGATGCCGAGCTGATAGCAGTCGGCAATATGATAGGCAATCTGCGTTCACATTTACGTCACATATATGCTTCTGATTTCAGTCAGGCGGAAAAGCGTCGGCTTCACTCTCTGGCTGTAAATCATCCATATATAAGTCAGATTGCAGAGACGGGTGAGTATAGGCAATTGTCACTGTTGCAGCGGATGGCGTTCAGATTCCGGAAATCATATGTCGTTTCTCGTGTATTGAATGAAGGACGTGATTGGATCAGACGATTGATACATCGCTAACATTATTGTATCAGAATGTCACTCCGAGCGAAAGCGTGGCCATGTTGAGTCCATGCACGAGAGTGTCTTTCTTGTCGCCATAGAATGTCATGGCGTTGTAGGTGTATGACAGTGTTATGTAGGACGCGAAGGTTTTGCCTGTGGCCAGATATATTCCGGCTCCTGGCTGAAGAAACAGGTTGGTGCGGTCAGGCACGTCGGTGGCTTGGTTTAATGCAACTCCTGCTCTCATTTCGGCAAAAAACAGTTTGGGTTTCTCGGCAAACGAAGAACGTATCATACCATATATTGGAAATGAGCGGCATGAATTGGACATCATCATGTCGATTCCGAGTCCGACTCCGGCAAAGTTAATCCAGGATGTACGGTAGCCTATGAGTGCCGCGAGATTGAGGGTCGACATGTTATCGCCTCCCATGTCTATTCCCGATCCGACTTCCACTCCCCAGGTGAATCCATGTTGCGGGGTATTGTCGTTGGTCTGTGCATTGGCTGAAAGGAGAGACAGAAATGTGATGATTGATATGGCGGTTCTTTTCATTATATATAATGCTGACAGATTGGAGAAGGAGAGAGGAGGGCAGATGCTTTAACCGAACTCTATGCTTCGTCTGTTTTCAGATGGAGCGAGGCCCAGCGATCAAGCACAGTGTGGTCGGCATATTTTAGCCCCAATGTCTCGGCCGTTTTCATTATTACGGGTATGTCCTCTTCATAAAATCCGCTCAAAACCACCGATGCGCCGGGTGACAACGTGTCGGCATAGGCTGCAAGGTCTGCGGTTATGATATTGCGATTGATATTGGCTATAAAGAGGTCGATGTCGCGTATTGTTGCAAGAGTTGATGCGTCACCATGGTGCAGGGCAATGTGTGAGGCATTGTTGAGTTTTACGTTCTCTTTTGCGTTCTCATAGGCAAACTCATCAATCTCCACGGCGTCGATTCTGGCGGCACCGCGCATGTCGGCAAGTATGGCGAGAATGCCGGTTCCGGTGCCCATGTCTACAACCTTTCTGCCTGTGAGGTCCATTGCAAGCAGACGACGCAGTATCAGAGTCGTTGTTGCGTGATGGCCGGTCCCGAAAGCCATTTTAGGGTCGATGAGTATATCATACTTGCATGCCGGCACATCTTTGTGAAATGACGAATGTATTGCACAAAGATTATCGATTACGATAGGCTTGAAGTAGTTTTTCTCCCATTCGGCATTCCAGTCCTGTCCCTCTACGACTGAATGAGACGGTGATATCGCAGTGTCCATCGGAAATTCGCGTATCACATGGTCAAGAGCCATTGGGCTGAAGTCTTCTTTTCTGATATATGCGGTCAGACCGGTGCTGTCCGGTACAAAACTTTCATAATCGGCCTCTGCAAGCATGGCTGCGAGAATGTCGGTGTGGGTTTCGGTGCAAGGGTTGAGGTCGAGGCGTACTTCGGTATAATCGTTCATGTTGATTGCAAGAATACAGGTGATACTATTATGATTGTGATGGGAACGTGGAGATTATATTATAGCCGGTATTATTTACCTTTTATGGCTCGGGTTACTCTGAACAGTTTGCGTCCTACACGCCATGTGAGCAGCGCGATGTCGATGTAACTGAACGCTCCGAGCATTTTGCCGAGCATTCCTTTCGACACGCCCGGTTTGAGCCCGTTTTTTTGCATGTCACGAGCGCGGGCAGTGAGACGTTCGCGGTTTAGTTCCATACGGGCCGCTGTGTAAGCGCGGGCATAGCGGATTTCTTCAAGGGTGTATCCCTTCCACTCTTCGGTATTGTGTGGCAGTTGTTTGGCGTTCGACATGATTACTTAAGAAACAAGTGGGAGATAAAGCGGGCTATGGGATCGATTATAAGTTGTCGGCGCAACAATATGGCAGCGGCAAGTATCATGGCATATATTCCCGCCATAATCATGCATGCGCCAAACAGTCCTGTACTCTTTGCCAGCAGGAGCATGAGCCCGAGTGAAATCAGAAATATTATTATCGAAGCCAATGCGAAACATACAAGAGCGAGACCTATCATAGACAGGAGTACGGTAAGTTTTTCGGTGGCGGTGAGTTTGGCGTAATCAAAGTTAAGCTTGAGGGTTTCTTTGATTTCTAACCAGATGCTTGATATCTGATCGCGTATTTCCGGCATAGTGAGTTAATTATGGTGGAATATGTGATGGGGGTAGTGGAACAGACATATTGTCAATAACACGTCAGGGGCACGAGGATATGAGCCGGCGTGCCCCTGACGATGTATTTATGTCGAGTAGATTGGGACTGGCTTATTTCAGTCGTCAATCTGAGTTGTCAGTTGCTCAACGAGTGCGTCGATTTCGTTGTCGGAGCACAGAATGCCTTTCTTACGGAGAAGTTCAGCGATACGTGTGCGTACGTCTTCGCCTTTCTCGGGAGCAAAGAGAATTGCGGCTCCGGCTCCGACGATTGCGCCACCGATGAAAGCATAGAGTGTAGATAAGTTTGACATAATGCAGTGGATTGTATTGTGGTGTTAATCTTTTCTGATATTATTTCCCGAGTTCGTCGGCAATTTCGTCGGCGAGTTCCTCAAGTTTGCTCTTCTGGAGCTTGATGCCCTTGCTCTCGAGATATTTTACGATGTTTTTACGGGTATTTTCTCCTTTCTCGGGAGCGAGAAGAAGACCTACTGTGGCACCGGCGATGGCACCTCCTAATACTGCGAGCACAATGTTTAAAGCTTTCATAATTTTGTTATTTTATATTTGGCCACATTAGCGACCGAAGTTAGTTGTCATGACTTATCAACGTCCGTGTCGTCAAAAAGGTTTACGCCTTTGTGACACAAATGTGATTTTTTGTGCCTCTAAGTTACTAACAAAATCTCGTCTTGGCAAACTCTATGGGGAAAAATATTAAAATTGGATGTTCGCGATGGATTTACAGGTGTATTCACAATGCCAATCTATAGATGACGGGTGGGGTATGTCAGGCTTGTGCGAAAAGCAGGTTGTTAGCGGGTGGGGAGGGTGGAGGTGAGTTGTTCGATGCGAGGGAGGAGGGGGGTGTCGGCATCGTTGATTATCAGGCGGACGAGAGGATGGGGGGTGGCGGGGGTGTAGGAGTCCTGGGTGGTAATCCGTGACATTACAGCCTCGCGTGTGAGGCCGTTGCGTTTCATTACGCGCTCAATGCGCAGGTCAAGCGGGGCGTCGACAGTCCATACTTCATCGACCATGGTGTCCATGCCGCTCTGATAAAGGATTGCTGTCTCGACAAAACATACGGTGCCGGGCTGATTTTCGGCCCATGACGCGAAATGCTCTCGCACGGCACCATGTACGATGGAGTTGAGAATGGCAAGTTTTTCTTTGTCCTCAAACACTATTGATGCGAGCATGGCGCGGTCGATCAGGCCATCTTTTATGCATGCACGGTGGATGTCGGCTGATATGGCAGCCTTGATTTCGTCGCTGCTGTCCATGAGTTGCCGTGCCCGGGCGTCACAGTCATAGACGGGATAGCCCATTGCCGTGACTATGCGGCTTACGACACTTTTTCCGCTGCCGATGCCTCCGTTGATGGCTATGATGTAGGGACGATTGACGGTCATTCGGCGTCTTCGATTATGTATTCGACACTTTCGGGTGAGAACGATACGCTGTGATATATGCTCGGAATCATCGAGAGAGTCACGGGTATCTTGTTGCCGGGATTTTTTACATCGGCATATTCGACAAATGCCTTGAGGGGATATTCGTCATTATACGCGCTCATCGGTACGAGGTATGATACTTCGACCTTGGAGGGGAATGTGACCAGGTGCTTTCCGGCGGGTACACCCTGCGGTTCGATGACAGCCATGCGTTTACGGGCGATGAGGGGCTCGACCGGTACAGTCACAGTCACCTTGTCGGGCACTATTCGCACTCCGGCTATCGGTTTGACCTTGACTTCATAGCGGGCTGTGTCCTTGAGCCCGGACTTGACTATCGGCTCGGTGCTTACCATCTTGAGCGAATGAGGGATGTCGTTGACCGAATATAGGGTCACTGAGTCGACATCGGCGTAAGGGGTGCCCGAGACAATGTATTGCAGGTTGGGGTGAATGTCGGTCTGGACGATGAGTTTCACCCTAACGCCCGGTTGTGAGGTGTAGGGTATGCGCAGGGAGTCAGGACGACACGATACAATCTCGACGCCAGGTCCGAAGTAGTCGCGAAGTTTGGTGTCCATGCGGGCGGCGGGCAGGAGCAGGGAGCCGTCCGAAGCATTGTCGGCCCATTTGAATTTTACGGGAGACATTTTACCCCACAAAAATCTTATGAGGTGGGAGTCTTTGCCCTTGACGCTGACGGCCAATGAGGCGGGGGGCTGACCTATGAGAGTGACGCTGTCGGGTATCTCGCTGATTTCGACGGGGACGTCAAAGTCGCGCTGCATCTCGGTGTCGAGAGACATGAATACCCAAAACACGAAGGCTACAGCCACAAACATAAGGTATGTAAGCACATCCTTCCCTCGGCTTGAGCGAAGGGCTGTGCTTACACGCTGTATGATATATCTGACTTTATCCTTCATGTGGATGCGGAGTCTTGGCCGGGATTATTTGTTGTCGGCCTGGGCGTCCTGTGCAGCCTGCTGTGCAGAGGGGTATACCGAGCCTTTGTCAATGGTTATGCGGACGTCCTTGGCAATTTCGAGATCGAAAGTGTTGTCGCCAACCGAGCGTACTTTGCCGTAGATGCCTCCGGCGGTGACTACGCGGTCGCCGGCTTTGATGCCTTCGCGGAATTTCTTGATTTCGTTCTGCTTTTTCTGCTGCGGACGAATCATGAACAGGTAGAAGATGGCAATGAGCACTACGATCATCAGGATGTTGGCCCATCCTGTGCCTTGGGCCTGGAGAAGAATGTTGTTAAGCATATCGGGTTGTGGTTTGTTGATTTTTACCGAAGTTAATTATTAGTATAAACGTTTGTTCAGCTCTTAAAGATTTTGTTTTCCTCTTTGAGATATTTGACTACCGAGTAAAGAATGCCGTTGATAAACGAACCGCTGCGCGGGGTCGAGTAGTGGTTGGCAATCTCGATGTACTCATTGAGGGAGACAGCCAGCGGGATGGCGGGATAGTCGATAATCTCGGTGATTGCGGCTACCATTATTACGATGTCCATGAATGCGAGACGGTCGGCGTCCCAGCGGGCTGTGTTGACAAATTTTTCGATGAGCTCCTTGTATTCGTCGCAATGCTTGATGGCACTCGAGAGCATGTCGGCACCGAAGTGGCTGTCCTCTTCGTCCTTGTACATAGGCATGATGGCCGAAGTGGCGGAGTCCTCGTCTGTGGCTATGGCGATGCGTCGTATGGTTTTCAGGACGAATGTGCCCATTTCCTGAAGGTCGTCGTTCCAATAGATGGATTTCGATTCGAGGGCCTCGGCCAGAGTGTCGGACGGGAGGATGACATTCTTGTAGAGTGTGCGCCAGAGTGCAGCGTCTTCTTCGAGGGTTTTCTCACCGGGTGAGGCCATGTAGTCGAGATAGGCATCCGACTGAAGCACTTCGTTGAGCAGCGTGCTTGTCATGGTGTCCTGAGCCACCCATGAGACTTTGTTGTTCTCGATGTATTCGTTGAACCGGGGATTGGATATGAGGGCCTGGATGTATTTGTTCTCGACAAATCGCATGTCGGGGTGCAGGTCGGCATCGGTGGGATAGAATTTGTGCTTGGCGTTGTCGAGGCGCAGGGCCTGTTCGTTGGTCAGCTCTATGCCGAGCTGGAGCAGGCTGTAGTAGAGCTCGTAAGCTTTTTCCATGGCATGGTCGAGCGAGTTGCGGGCGTGAATTACCAACGAGCGGTTGTCGCCATAGTTGCCGAGGGTGGATTTGAGAGAGGCTATGCCGCGCTCGAATCCGGCCATGGTGAAGTCGGGGTTGCGACGAGCGATGGCCATGAACTCGGCGTTTTGAGCAAAGATGTTCTCGACAATCGAGAGCCACAATGTCACTTCGTCATGCAGGGTAGGGGTCTTGATTTTTGCGAAGCTCTTGTAGGCGGGCAGCTCGGCTATGGCACGGTAAAGTGTCGGTATCACTGAGTCGAACGCCTCGGGCTTGGCGCGCTCCTTAATTATAATGTCTCGAATCTCAAAGTTGGAGTTTAGCGATTTGGCAAGCAGGCTCTGATGAATGTGCTTGTTGAGGGACAGGCCGCGCAGAGGAGACTCGCGACGACCGTTGGATACATCAATGCCCGAGAGTTCAAGCACGAGCATCAGCAGGTCGAGATATAGCGCATAGCCATACTTTTTGTCACGTGAAGGGTTTTCTACTTGAGCTTCTATGCGAAACTCATTCTGCGACAACAGGTAGGAGTAGAGTAGCTGAACTACCTTTATACGTATCAAAACTCGATTTATCATAATTTTAAAGAGCTATTTCTTGAAATACGCTGCAAAGTTACAAAAAATCCCCAATACATGCGCTATGCCGGGGCGAAATAATTTTTTGCAGGCGGCGACTTTGGTCGCGTAGCCGGGTGTGGAGTGGTGTGCAGTATGTCAACGGTCGCTTACCGTGCGGTTTAGCTTTGGGCTGCGGAGCACGGTGTACCGCTAAAGTGGGTGGGGCGGGACGGATGGGCCGGATGGGGCTTGTGGTGTTGATGGGGGGAGTGTGGCCAGCAGGCGGGTGAGGGTGGCCATGTCGGGGATGGTGATGATTGTGACGGGCGGCGGGTCGGCGGGCTGTGGCTGCGGGGCTGCGTGGCAGTCGGAGATGCCGGGGGCGTGGTGTGGGGCTGCCGGGGCCTGAAGGTGGATGATGAGGAAGCCTGAGGCGTCGAGGATGGGGAAGAGTGCTGAACAGAGTCGCCTGAAGTTGCGCGGGTCGCGCAGGAGGGGTGAGTAGGTTTTGGCTTGGTGGGCGTTGAGGAGCATCATGAAGGCGGGGGTGGTGCCTCGGATGTGGTCGGCCTGTCGGTAGGTGATGTGGCGGAGCCTTTTGTTGCGTGTGATGCGGGCTGGTCGCGAGGGGGTGCAGAGTATGGCTGTGGCTCCCGGGGGTGATGTGGCGAGCCTGTAGTCGAGGTAGCTGCGCAGGATGGCTGTGGTGTCGTGGCCGGGTCGGTCGATGATCATGACGGGTTGGGGGCGGCTGCGGCGGTTTTGCTCAAGACGGGATATGACGCTTCGCTCGGCGGGGGTGAGTGCCCTGCCGAGGTGGCGTGAGAAGCCGTGACACCAGATGTCGGGTATGCGTGGCTTGCGTGGCTGATGGGTGGTGATGAGCCTCCTTGCGTGCATGTCTGCTTTTTTGTAGGCAAAGGTAGTAAGAATGGGGACGCAAGGGGTGCGGTAATGCCGCGCGCTGTGGGCCGAGCTGAAGCTCGGAGGCGGGGACAAAGCTTCGCGGCCGGGAAGGGAGAGGGCAATGGGGCTAATGGGTGGGGTTGGGCTTCGCGCTTCCGCGCTCACACTTTTTCAAAAGGGTGGCGGGGATGGGAGGGGGTGGGGTGGACGGGGCTGAGTCGGGCTGATGGCTGAATCGGGCGATTTTTGGTGAAAAAAGTGGCGTGGGGATTTGGGGGAATGGGGGATTATTGCTACCTTTGCACCGCCATTACGAATACAGGCGTCCTACCAACGTCAATTAAATGATTCGTTAACAATTTAACCGCAATACTAAAATGAAAGCAGACATCCATCCCTCCAACTACCGTGAAGTAGTATTCAAGGACATGTCAAACGATGAGATCTTCATCACTCGTTCCACTGTAGCCACCCGCGAGGAAATCGAGGTTGACGGTGTTACCTATCCTCTGGTGAAACTTGAAATCACCAGCTCGTCACACCCCTTCTTCACCGGCAAGCAGAAGCTCGTCGATACCGCAGGTCGTGTGGACAAGTTCATGAGCCGTTACGGCAACCGCAACAAGAAGAAGTAATCTCAGCGTCAAGAGATACAAGCGGACAAAAGACACAAAAGAAGCGGAGGTCCCGGATAGAACCGGCCCGATGTTTCTTTTGTGTCTTTTTTGCAGTGGGTATTTTTTTCGCTATCTTTGTAGAAAATTTCAATCCGAACAGTTATTTATGTCCGATAATTCACTTTTAGCACGACTGGATGGCATCGAGGCGCGTTTTGAGGAGGTAAGCACTCTGATTACCGACCCTGCCGTAATCCAGGATATGAAGCGTTATGTCCGTCTGACCAAAGAGTATAAAGACCTTGAAAAACTTACGGCCGTCACTCGCCGTTACCGCACTCTGCTCGGAAATATCGAGGAGGCGCGTGAGGTGCTCGGCTCGGAGTCAGACGCCGAGTTGCGTCAGATGGCCAAGGATGAGCTTGACGAGGCTACGGATGCTCTGCCCGCGCTTGAGGAGGAGATTAAGCTCCTGCTTGTGCCGGCTGACCCGGAGGATTCGAAGAATGTGGTGCTTGAGATTCGTGGCGGAACAGGCGGTGACGAAGCTGCCATATTTGCCGGAGACCTTTTCAAGATGTATTCCAAGTATTGCGAGTCGAAGGGATGGTCGGTAGCTGTGACGAGCTGTAGCGAGGGAGCCGCGGGCGGATATAAGGAAATCGTGGTGAGCGTTACTGGCGACAATGTGTATGGCACGATGAAATATGAGTCGGGCGTGCACCGTGTGCAGCGTGTGCCGGCCACTGAGACCCAGGGCCGTGTGCATACTTCAGCGGCTACGGTAGCTGTGTTGCCCGAGGCCGAGGCCTTTGACGTGGAAATCAACGAGGGCGAAATCAAGTGGGATACATTCCGTTCGGGCGGAGCCGGCGGCCAGAATGTCAACAAGGTAGAGTCGGGCGTGCGTCTGCGCTACATGTGGCGCAATCCCAATACGGGCGAGACCGAGGAGATACTTATAGAGTGTACGGAGACCCGCGATCAGCCCAAGAACAAGGAGCGTGCTCTGAGCCGTCTGCGCACGTTCATATATGACAAGGAGCATCAGAAGTATATCGACGATATAGCCTCGCGCCGCAAGACTATGGTGTCGACGGGTGACCGTTCGGCCAAGATACGTACCTACAACTATCCGCAGGGCCGTATCACAGACCACCGTATCAATTATACCATATATAATCTGCAGGCATTTATGGACGGGGACATACAGGATGTCATCGACCAGCTCACCATTGCCGAGAATGCCGAGAAACTCAAGGCAGCCGAACTTTAGCAGGCAATTCTATCCCGCCTATTACTCCGGCGGTTGCCATTCAAGTCACAGTGTAACCAAAACCAATCAGCATGGAAACTCCTCCTCCCTACATCGGTGAAGACAACCTGCACCGTAAGTCGAAGATTTCGGCTGATATGCTTGTGCAGGCGTTTCGCGGCGCGTGGTCGCGATTTCCTGTCACGATGATTTATGTGATGTATGCTACCGTTTGGGCCATCGTATATATTATCGGTGAAGGTAAGTTTGTGCGTGGCAGCGAACGTGTGGTCGGCGCGCTGTGGTATCTCGGCGGGGTCGGCATACCCTTGTCACTTGCGGTGACACTGTGGTGTGAATATCTCGGACGTCAGTTGAAGTGGCCTATGATTGTGGCAAATGTGCTGCTATGGGCCGACTGTGTCTATATCCTCATCTCCGACACTGTGATTGGCGATGCTTTTGTAATAGGACGCATAGCTGTGGTGACGGCTTTGTGTGTGGCCATTCTGTTTGTGCCTTCGCGCAGACTGTGGGCATGGAATTATACCAACCGTCAGACCTGCGGGCTTATCACAGCCGGAGTCTTCTCTTGGGCGTTCAGCCTGGCAGTCTCCGTTATATGGATGACTGTCATAAGTCTGTTTGACATCAAAGACGGGTTTACGTCAATGACGTGTGCAATGGTGGTATGCACTGCCATGATTCCCACTGTGATATTTCTCCATCTCATACCGCGCCGTGACGAGGTCGAGGCGACAGAGGGTGTGTATAAGGCATCGAAATTTCAGTGTGGCACGGCCAAATATTTCGTGTTGATGATCACGGCCGTATATATGTGCATACTGTATGTCTACGGAGCCAAGATACTCTTCACGTGGGATTTGCCCCGAGGGGTGCTTACCTTGGCAGTCTCCGGGTTGTCGCTTGCCGTGCTCGTGTCGATGTTTATGCTTGAAGGTGTAAGGCGCACCCATCCAACCGACACCCTTACGCTCAGGGCTTTGCGCATATTGCCGGTGGCCATGCTGCCGCTGCTGGTGCTTATGAGTGTCGGGCTTGCCTATCGTGTGAACCAGTATGGGATCACATCCACACGGCTTTATGTCATAACGTTCAATCTGTGGTGTTATGCCGTGTTCGGTTATCTGAGCCTGCGGCGCACCCGCACATATAACGGAGTGGCCATCTCGTTTGCCGTGGTGTTTTTCGCCACCTCGATACTCCCATATGCCAATCTTACAGACATCGGAGAGTTTATGCAGCGCGAAAGCGGTGATACGGATGATGTTCATGTAGAGACTGTCGAGCTTACAGCCGGCGATTTCAGCAACCATATCATCAAAACGATGTCAAGCTCGGTGGCAATCCCCGAAGGGTATGACAATGTGCAACGCAAGGATTGGAACGTGTTTATGCCCAAAACAATAGAGGACGGTGTGCTGATCGTATACATCGGCTGTGGGATAAAGGTGCCTGTCGACAGCATCATGAAAATGAAATCATCGGAAAGCATGGCGCAACCGGTGATATTGCATCAGGCTTCGGGCCGTTCAGATACAATATATGTAGCATATGAAGTGAATGTGCATTACTCAGAACGTGAATGGAACGAGAGGCATAAAATCAACAGTCTCAACATGTCGGGCTACATATTTACCAAAAACGAATAATCAATAAACACATATTTATATATAAGTTATGAACCGCGCAGAACTTCTTGAAAACATCCGTAAGAAAGGCTCGTTTCTTTGTGTAGGCCTTGATACCGACATCAAGAAAATCCCCGAGCATCTCCGTGATGTGGAGGACCCTATCTTTACGTTCAACAAAGCCATTATCGACGCCACCGCTCCCTATTGCGTGGCCTATAAGCCCAACACAGCTTTCTATGAAAGCCTCGGAGTGGAGGGTTGGCAGGCTCTTGACCGTACAGTGAAATATATACGTGAGAATTATCCCGATCAGCTCATAATCGCCGACGCCAAGCGCGGCGACATAGGCAACACATCGTCGCTCTACGCCCGTGCTTTTTTTGAGAATATGGGTGTCGATGCCATCACGGTGGCTCCCTATATGGGTTTTGACAGCGTGAAGCCATTTATGGATTATGAGGGCCGTTGGGTGATATTGCTCGCACTTACATCCAATCCCGGCAGCCGTGACTTCCAGTTTCTGACCGACATGACCGGCACACGCCTGTTTGAGCACGTGCTGGAGACCGCCCGCAAGTGGGGCAACGAGGACCAACTGATGTTTGTGGTCGGAGCTACCCAGGGCGCGATGTTCTCGGAGGTGCGTCGTGTGGCACCCGACAACTTCCTGCTTGTGCCCGGTGTGGGTGCGCAGGGCGGAAGTCTTGACGAAGTGGCCAAGTGGGGCATGACCCGCGAGTGTGGCCTCATAGTCAACTCATCGCGCGGCATTATCTATGCCTCCACAGGTGAGGATTTCGCCGAAGTCGCCGCAGCCGAGGCCCGTAAGCTCCGCGACCATATGACTATGCTTCTTTCGGCTCATGGAGTAATCTAAAAGAACATAGTTAAAAAAACTGACCGGAGTACAGAAGAGCTCTTCTGTACTCCGGTCGGTTTTTTTATACGGATGTCAATCAGTTCATGAGGAGCACTATGACCACACCCCAGAGGATCAGTAGGGTGTTGCCGATGGCATAGGTGACGGTGTAGCCCATCGCGGGGATGGAACTGCCTATGGCATCCTGTATGGCTCCGAGCGAGGCTGTAGTGGTGCGGCTGCCTGCGCAACATCCGAGGTTGATAGCAGCCGGGAATTTGAAGATTTTCTTACCGATTATCACGCCAAGCACAAGCGGGATTGTAGTGCAGATGGCACCCATGACAAAGAGCATCCAGCCAACCTGTTGGAGACCGCTTACAAATGAGGGACCGGAATTGATGCCGATGACGGCGATAAACATGTTGAGGCCGAGGTTGTTGAGCAGCCATATCGACTGGCTCGGGATGCGTCCCCACGTGGGGCGTCGGGAGCGCAGCCATCCGAAGAAGAGGCCGGCTATGAGCGCGCCGCCGCTGGTGCTCAGGCTGACAGGCACTTGGCCAAGGTGGAGGGTGAGCAGGCCTATGATGCCACCGATAAATATGCCAAGACCCACAAGGATAAGGTCAGACTTGTCGGAAAGTTTCTCGGCATATCCGAGGGCGGGTGAGGCAAGCTCGATTTCGTTTTTGAGACCGACAATGGTCATGACATCGCCGGGATACAGTTTTACCTGAGCGAGAACGGGGATAGGCGCGCCGCCGCGGGTGATGCTCTTGATGGAGACGCCATACATCTCCTTCATAGCGCGTATCTGGTCGACAGTCTTGCCTGCCGCGCCCTTTTTGGATACCGTAACCTGGACCTGTTCGGCCGGAAACGACAGCAGTTCGGCATCGTTGATTTCTGAGCCGATCCACTGCTCGTCACCGATAATAAACTGACGTCGGCCGCTGAGCACAATCTCATCGCCCTTGGCGATACTAAGGTCGGGGGCTGTCTCCATCACTTTGCCGCCCTGACGCACTCGCTCCACAAACAGGCGGCGTCCCTGCTCGGCCAGATAGGACTCAATCTCCGAGATGCTTTTGGGCGTGTCGAAGAAGTCGGCTTCCACGCGATAGGCTCGGAAAGCCACAGGACGAAGAGCGTTGATGTAGTTAGGGTCGGAGAAAGCCGAGCCTTGATTCATCTGCTTCTCAAGTTCGGCAGTCTCGGCCTTTACTTTCTTGATGCCTCCGAGCAGAGCCGGACCGAGGTTGGCGAGGATATAGGCCGAGCCGATGGTGCCGAACACGTAGGTTACGGCATAGCATACAGGCATGATTTCAATCCAGGCTTTCTTGTCGGCGGCCGAGACGTTGAGCGAGTTGAGTGTGTCGGTACCTACTCCGATTATGGCCGACATAGTCTGCGAGCCGGAGAGAAGACCGAGGGCTTCGCCGGTGTTGTAGTGCATCAGGAGAGCCACAATCCATGTGGTGAGGAGGCACAGCACGCACAGCACGCAGGCAAACAACACCTGCTTAATGCCATCGCCCTTGAGCGCGTGAAAAAACTGTGGGCCGACGCTGTAGCCGATAGCGAAGAGGAAGAGGAGAAAGAAAGCGTTTTTGATAGGGCCCGGAATAGGGATGTCAAGCTGTCCGATGAGCACCCCGACAAGGAGCACCGAGGTGACATTGCCCAGCGAGAAAGACTTGTATTTCAATTGGCCTACAAGAAAGCCGAGTCCCAGCGTGAGAAAGATGGCGAGGGACGGATTGTTTTGGAGTGATTCTACAAACCAGTGCATAGATTGAAACGGATTATTGATTATGCAATGAGAGGATATTTTTTTATGTAGATAAACAATCGTCTGCGGCATAAAGTTAGAGACACGGGGCAAATAATGAATAAAAAAATGAGTGACGGTGAAAATTTATGGTATATTGATTGGTTTTTGTTAGAAATTCGCTATATTTGCATATTAAAACGAAAATTTTAACAGAATCATGGATAAAGAGTTAGACTGGAGTAACCTGTCATTTGGCTATATCCCAACAGATTACAATGTACGTTGCTATTATCGTGACGGCAAGTGGGGCGAGATAGAAGTCTCTCAGAGCGAAGAGGTGAACATGCATATCGCCGCCACCTGTCTGCATTACGGACAGGAGATATTCGAGGGCCTGAAGGCCTTCAGAGGCAAGGATGGTAAAATCCGTATCTTCCGCCTCGAAGAGAATGCACGCCGTCTTTGCGAGTCGGCCAAGGGTATCCTTATGGAACCGCTGCCCGAGGAGCTGTTTAAGGAGATGGTAATAAAAGTGGTGAAGCTCAACGAGCGTTTTGTGCCCCCTTACGGTTCGGGCGCGTCGCTTTACATCCGTCCGATCGAGCTGGGCATGTCGGCTCAGGTAGGGGTCAAGCCCGCTACGGAATATCTGTTTATGATTCTTGTCACACCCGTAGGGCCTTACTTCAAGACCGGATTCAAACCGACCAATATCTGCATCATGCGCCAGTATGACCGCGTGGCTCCTAACGGCACAGGCCTCTGGAAAGTGGGTGGCAATTATGCCGCATCGCTCACAGCCGGTGAGCATGCCCATGAACTTGGCTACTCAGCCGTGCTATATCTCGACCCCAAAGAGAAGAAATATCTCGACGAGTGCGGTCCCGCCAATTTTATGGCCATCAAGAACGGAGTCTATATCACACCCGCGTCCAACTCGATACTTCCCTCTATCACCAACAAGAGCCTCATGCAACTTGCCGAGGATATGGGTATCAAGGTAGAACGTCGCCACATCACCGTTGATGAGCTTGAAGAGCTTGACGAGGCCGCTGCTGTCGGCACTGCCGCCGTGGCTTCGCCCGTAGGCGAGATTGATGACCTCGATACCGGCAAGAAGTATGTAATCTCCAAAAACGGGGAGCCCGGTCCGATCACCACACGTCTCTATGAGACCCTCAACGCTATCCGTCTCGGTGAAATCGAGGACAAGCACGGATGGTGTACAATAGTCGAATAATATACTTCATGACATATCAGCAAGTCATTGACAGATATTACCCGCCGGAGACTCTCCGGCGGGTAATATATATGCGACATTGCGAGGCTGTGGCGCAGCTCGCGCTCGAGATTGCCGAAAAAAAAGCATTGCCGCTTGAGCGTGACGAGATACGTGAGGCGGCGATGCTTCATGATATAGGCATATTTCTTACCGATGCTCCCGATATAGACTGTCATGGTGAGGAGCCATATATAATGCATGGTGTGCTTGGTGGGAAGCTGATAAGAAGCGAAGGGCTGCGCGAGGAGTATGCCCGGGTGGCCGAGCGTCACACCGGAGCCGGAATTTCGGATGAAGATATAACGAACCAGTCGCTGCCGTTGCCTCCGGGGCAGTATATGCCGGAGACGTTGTTGGAACGGCTTGTGTGTTACGCCGACAAGTTTTACTCCAAGAGCGGTGATATGAAGCGTAAGTCACTTGACCGGGTCGTTGCGTCAATGAAGCGTATTTCTGACTCGACACTTGACAGATTCATGGCTCTGCATGCGGAGTTTGAATAGATAATAAAGACAGTAGTACAGGATTTTTTTGTTATAATCCTGTACTACTGTCTTTTCCTGAGAGTTTCCGAGGCTCTATTCGTAGCGTATGGCTTCGATGGGGTCGAGATTGGATGCCTTTTGGGCGGGATACCATCCGAAGAAGATGCCTGTGACGGTACATACCGCAAACGATAGCACTACGGAGTAGAGCTGTATGGCCACCGGCCAGTTGGCGATGACTGTCACAAGCCATGAGGCGATTATGCCGAGGATGATGCCTATCACACCACCGGTGACACTTATTATCACCGCCTCGATGAGAAATTGTGACAGTATGTCGATGCCTCGTGCTCCTATCGACATGCGCAGTCCGATCTCGCGTGTTCGCTCGGTCACCGATACATACATGATGTTCATGATGCCGATGCCGCCGACGAGGAGCGATATGCCGGCGATACAGGCGAGCAGAACAGTCATCATGTCGGAGGTGGAGTTCATCATCTGGCTGAGTTCCTGCTGGGAGCGTATCTCAAAGTTATTGTCGGCATCCTCTTTCAGACGATGGTTGGCGCGTAGCACCTCGGTAATGTTGTCGATGGTCTCCTCGGTCTGCGACTCGTCGACCGCGCTTGCAAACAGTTCCTGAAGATAGTCGACGGCAAGTATGCGCTTCATCACAGTGGTGTAGGGGGCTATCACCACATCGTCCTGGTCCTGGCCCATTGAATTGGTGCCTTTTGACTCAAGGACACCGATGACGGTCAGCGGTATTTTGCCGAATCGAACCACACGGCCCACAGGGTCTTCTCCGTTGGAGAAGAGATTGTCGACCACAGTCTTGCCGAGGATACACACTTTGGCGGCCGACTTGATGTCCTGGTCGGAAAATATCGAACCCTCCTTGACCTTGAGTTTGCGTATGTCAAGATATTCGGGTGTCACTCCATAGATGCTTGAGGGATAGTTGTTGTTGCCGTTGACGAGCTGGCCGCTCGAGTTGACCATCGGGGATACGGCTGCTACTCCCGGGACTGATTTCAAGGACTCGTAATCCTCGATCTTGAGAGTCTGCATGTCTTCGGCATTCTGACGCACACCTCCGCGTTGCATGTTGCCGGGGCGAATCATTATCATATTGGAGCCCATCTCGGAAATCTGAGCCTTGATGCTGTTTTTGGAGCCCTGGCCTATGGCGAGCATGGTTATTACCGAAGCTACACCTATGATGATGCCGAGCATGGTCAGGAAGCATCTCAGCTTGTTATTGTTGAGGGCTTTGAGTGCTATTTTGAGTAGATTGGCTAATTTCATGGTCAGTCGTTGTCGGTTGGCAGTGCTTCGTAGGCCTCGCGAGTCGAAGCCGGAGCGGGGTTATAAGTGTCCGAGACCACCTTGCCGTCGCGCAGCACGATGTTGCGTGACGAGTAGAGGGCGAGTTCGGGATTGTGGGTTACGAATATTATGGTACGTCCGCGTCTGTGCAGTTCCTGGAAGAGAGTGAGGATGCTGAACGACGTGCGTGTGTCAAGATTGCCGGTCGCCTCGTCGGCAAGGATTATCACAGGGTCGTTGACCAGCGCGCGGGCAATGGCCACGCGTTGCTGCTGTCCGCCCGACATCTGGTTGCTCTTGTGATAGAGACGGTCATGCAGTCCTACAGCCTCGAGGGCCTTGACGGCTCTCTCCCGACGCTCCTTGGCCGATACAGAGGAGTTGTAGAGCAGAGGGAGTTCCACATTTTCGATAGATGTGGTTTTGGGCAGGAGGTTGTAGTTCTGAAACACAAATCCGATTTTGCGGTTGCGTGTGACAGCGCGCTGGTTTTTGCTCATCGACTGTACCGACACTCCGTCAAGGATATACTCGCCCGAGGTAGGAGTGTCAAGACAGCCGAGCAGATTGAGCAGAGTTGATTTGCCCGAGCCGGATGTGCCCATGATGGTGACAAATTCACCCTCGGCTATTGAGAACGACACCCCGCGCAGAGCCTTGACGCGCTCGCCGCCCACCATAAACTCGCGGCGCAGATTGTCGACACGGATTATTTCTTTATTTTCGCTCATAGTGGGAAGTCTCCTATTTTTTGTTTTTATTGCGGCCCGGGGGCTGGGGGGCGAAGGGGCTTCGCTGAGCCTCGGTGTTGGCTGTGGCGACAGCCGATTCGGTGTAACCGACAGCTACGGATGTGCCTTCGGAAAGTCCGCTCAGTATCTGAGTCTTTATGCCGTTTGATTCGCCGATTTTCACTACGGTTAGCACGAGCGACATGCCGTCGACAACCCATACGTATCGTTCGTCTTTGGCCAGGCCCGAGCGGTCGGGGGTACCTGTCGGCTGCGGAAGTTTTTCATTGCCTTCATTCTCTTCCGGCTCAAATTTGAAGGCCTGGGCCGGGAGGAGCAGGAGATTCTGTTCGCGTATCACATAGATAGTAAGGTTGGCGGTCAGGCCGGGTATGAGTTTGTGCTCCGGATTGGCAGCGGCAACCACCACTTCATATGTCACGACGTTGCTCTCGGTGGTGGGGCTGAGACGCACCTGTGTGACTTTGCCCTCGAAGAGGTCATCGGGATAAGCGTCGACCGAGAATGTCACGTCCTGGCCTACTTTTACACGGCCTATGTCGGCCTCGTCTACATTGCCTATCACCTGCATGTTGTCAAGGTCGGCGATGGTGTAGAGATTGGCCACGTTCATGCTCGACACGACGGTCTGGCCTACCTCGACCTCACGCGAGATTACAATGCCGTCGATTGGCGAGTAGATTTCAGCGTAGTTGAGGTTTTTTGCTGCGCGCACGCGGTCGGCCTTGGCTTTGTCATAGGCAGTCTTTGACACCTCGAGGTCTTTTTGCGTGGTCTGAAATTCATAGTCGCTTATCAGTTGCTTGTCATGCAGAGCTTTGTCGCGGTTGTAGTTGGTGAGATTGTACTCATAGGTCACGCGGGCCGACTCGACATTGGCTTCGGCACTGTTGAGCTCGCTCTGGAGCAGAGTCTTCTCGATCTCGGCGATAAGCTGTCCTTTTGTCACGACGGAGTTGTAGTCGACATAGAGTTTGTCGATGATGCCGGTCACCTGTGTGCCGACGTCGACCTGTGTCACTGATTCAACTTCGCCGGTGGCTGTAACTGTCTCGGTGAGTTCGCCAAGTTCGGCCTTTACGGTCTCAATCTGCACTGCCGGTTCTTTGCCACAGGCACACAACAGGAGTGCCAGGGGCAGAGTGAGCGATAATCCTGATATTTTCATATGGTAATTGTTTGTTAGGGGAGTGTTATGGTTGATGTGCGGTAAAATTCGATCATTTTCTGACCGAGCATGGCCATGTATTTGGCCTGAAGGAGTGAATGACTCGCCTCGACAAGATTGTTATGGGCTGTCATCAGTTCCACTGGGTTGACGAGACCGAGGCTGAACTGCTCGTTGGTCAGTTCGTTGGTCAGTCGTGCCGATGAGAGCTGTTCGACAGCAGCCTCATAGCGTGACTGTGAAGAGCGGGTGTCGATATACCAGTTTTCTACGGTCTGGGCCAGTTCGGTCTGCCGTTGGTCGATGTCGAGCCGGGCGTTCATTTTCTGGACGTTTGCACGGGCTACGGCCGACTTGGTCTGCTTGTTGTTGAATATAGGCACAGACAGTGTGAGGCCGATTGACTCGTTGAGGTTTTGTTTCATGGATGTCCCGAACGAAAGACCGGGAGCAGCATAGCCGGTGCCGATTCCGGCGTTGAGTGACAGGCGCGGACGTCCCGAAGCCTTGGCGATGGCAATGTCGAGATCTGAACCGTCAATCTCCAGTTCGAGACCTTTGAGTTTAATATCGGTCACTGTAGCCAGCCGATAGCTTTCCGCCATGTCGGGCAGCGAGGCCATCACCTGCTCGGCGGTCCACTCCACGTCCTGAAGTTCGATGTCAGTGTCTATGCCGAGCTCGAGAAGCTTTTTTAGTTCCATGCGGCGGGCATCGTATGTGCCTTTGGCATTGACCAGATTGTATCGGTCCTGTTCATACTGAGCCTGGAGCTGGGCGTAATCCACACGTGAGATACGGCCGGCTTCCATGAGCCCGCGGGCTCGTTGGGCCTGCGCCTCACTCAGTTTTACAGCTTCCTCGTATATGCCTATCGACTCTTTGGCGTAGAGGATGTTGATGTACACCTGCAGCAAGTCGGTCTCAAGAGTGCGCATTATGTCAGCGGTGTTCAGCCGGTCGATACTTGTCTGAAGTTCGTTGCGCTTGATGGTGTTTTCGCGCTCGCCGCCGTTCCATACAGTCCATCCGGCATTGAGGCCGTAGGTGCTGTTGTAGCCGTTCTTGTAACCGTTGGCAAACGGAGTGTTAACATATCCGTGAGAGGTGGCAAAGTCGAGAGTCGGCTGCCATTGGGCTTTGGCTTCGTCGAGGTTGATGGCCGAAGACTCTTCGTTCAGTTGTGATTTGCGTAGCGATATGTTGTGGTCGCGGGCATAGTCCACGCAGTCGCGGTAACTCCATGTGTCGGCTCCGGCCGTAAGGACTCCGCAGCCGATGAGCATAGCGGTAATGAATTGGTTTCTCATATCGTCATTTATTGCAGTTAGAATTACACTCAATACTTCGGTTATTTTTTGAGAATTTGTTAACGGCTCCGAGGAGCCAAGTGTTTAATCCGTTAAAAATCTGATGTTTAGCATGAAAATTTAACACTAAAAATT
>NZ_CAJTCF010000029.1:0-45247 GCF_910574735.1 Duncaniella muricolitica
GTCTTTCGCTAATTTTATCACCAATGCCTTGAGTGCTATCGCTGCTTACTGCTTTTTCCCAAAGAAACCGTCTATCTCTTTGGAGTTTGTGACAGATAACCAGCTAACTTTGTTCTGATTGCTTATATCGAACTCACGTTATTTATATTCATCAGGAAGATAGACCGCGAGTGCCATCTGCTTGTTTAGGTAGGTACTGTCGTATGAAATATGTCGAATTTCACTCATTTTTCCAACGCTTAACCATTAGATAATCATCTTCTCTTTCTTCCAATATCTCAAAACCGGCTTTAAGATACATGCCTACGGCATAATTGGATTTATCGACCGACAATGAGACTTTTCCATATCCTATTTTATGAATAGCATCCAATAAGGAAGAAAGAAGCCTTGTGCCGATGCCTTTGCCTCGGTATTCGGGATAAACGGAGATTGCCAATTCAGGCGTTGAGTCATCAACCTTGCCGTATGAACAGCCGAGCCTCGACCATGTCGCCCCGACAATCAGACCGTCAACAACAGCCACCAGACATATATCATCCGGCAATTTGCCGAAATCTTTTACATACGCCCATATCATGGGTTGTTGCAATACAGTGCGAGGCACTTTCTGAGTTCCTTCCGGCTGATATATGGCTTCATAAAGGAATTCGGTCAAGAGCATTGCTTCGTCGGATTTAATTATGCGTATTGTAATATTATTCTGGTATTCCATTTCAATACAATTCCATGTTTCACCAAGACATCTGTAACTCTCAGTTTCTTGCCTGCCAACACGATGGAATCCAACCGATTTATAACAACGTATTGCAGCCGGATTGTTTTCAAACACGCCCAATGACACTTTTGTGGCTTCGAGTTTGCAGAATGCATAATCAACCGCCATGCTGACAAGAGTTTTTCCCAATCCTTTGCCACGCTTTGAGTCATCAACAATAACAAAACCAAGACGTTGTTCGGATAAATCATCTGCCGGAGTGCGTAGAGTAATATACCCGACAATCTCTTCACCGTCAACCATAGTCAGAGCAATAGAGTTATGTCCGTCAATGTATTGCTGATGATATGAGTTCATATTTTCCGGCGTGACAGGAAACCTCTCATATCGGTCAGCGCACCATTGGCGCATAAGATATTCGCTTTTAAGCCAAGTGGCGATTACGTTGGCATCCGTGGGCTGATATGGTCTGAGGATAAGGCTCATGGCTTGTGGTTGCGTTTGATTTCATCTATTGACTTGCCGCCTATACCAAAGTTCTCATCCGGCAATTCCTTGATTGTGACCGTGAAGAACTGTGCCGGAATATTGGTTATCTTGGAGGCAGTCGCTGTCAATCGCTCGATAAGTTCTTTCTTTTGTTCGGAGGTTAATGCTCCGCTTTCAACTGATATGTAGGGCATAATTCCAATTTATAAAGTACATGAGGCTTCAATTTATGACCTTCAGGCAATGAGGGATGAGTGAAAAAGCACACTCGACTCATTCCGATTTTCTGCATCACTCGTTCCGAGCGATGGTTGCCTACCGTCGTGAATGAATAAATTTCATTGAACAAATGATTTATCCGCGCATAATCAAGACAGGCTTTTGCGGCTTCGGTAGCGTAACCTTGATTCCAATATTCTTTAGCAAGTCTCCAACCAATCTCAACCCCGGGAGAAAACCCCGCATCAAAATCAAAATGATGGAATCCGACATAACCGATAAAGAGGCCATCGCTTTTTGTTTCCACCGCATAAAGTCCGTAGCCAAACCTATCATGCTCGGCAACTATACGATTATAAAACTGCACCGTTTCTTCCAAAGAAAGACATTTGGGCAGATATTCCATAACCTCCTCGTCACTGTTGATTGCAGAAAATGGAAGTATATCATCCTTCAGCCAAGGGCGCAGAATAAGTCGCTCAGTTTCAATCATAGTAACATCGACTTTAACTCCTCCGTTATAAACATCGTCGGAGTAAACTCCACAATCTGATAATCGGCAATGCCGTTTATGTGAAACGGATCTTCGGCGATGATAGCATCGACCGCTTCACGGCTTTCTGCTTTCATCATTATCACGCCACCGACACGCGGATTCTGCGGGCCTGATGCGATGAAATCTCCGTCGGCATAGTGGTTGGCGAGATATTCACGGTGCGCCTGAAGAAATTGGTCAACTTCGTCCAGCGGCTTTTTGTATGTGAGAATTGCAATAAACATAACGAGTCTATTTTTTCCAGCGTTTAAGGTGAGGGAAGAATTGACGCATCATGTCTTTAGCCTGTTCCTGTGTCAAGTTCTGTCCTGACTGCTTGTTTATCTCATCAGTGAATTGGGCGCAGTGGTCAATCATCTGCTCCATAGTCATATCCTGCGCAAACTTGCCATCTTTGTAGCAGTAGATGCAATAATCTTCATTGAGTGTGCCATCGGTATTCGTACCGAGGATTTCGTTTGTTAGCGGCATACCACAGCTTTGACAGAATTTTTGTTCCATATCGTTTTTCTTTTTGCCCATCAGTCCAACAGGGCAGGTTATTAAAATACAAAAGCGCGGACTGCAATGCCACTTCTTTATTCGGAGGTCGTAGGAAACCTTGCATACAGATGTAGTAATAGCAGCCCACGCTATATGCGTGAGAACCACTATGCCATCTGAGTATGCAATTTGAAAATTTCCTACGTTTCCAAATACTTGATGAGCATAACGCTTCTTTTTCTTATGTCTTGGAAAAAGTTGCCCCTATCCGAATGCAAAATTAGTTATTTTATTGATATTTTGCATTATATAGAGCGGAATTATAACTTGAATCCTCTACTTTTTCTTGGCTCTTCCGCTGATTGTCGTAAACCTTGCCGAAGTTTCTCCCATTGCTCTTTGAACCATTCGCCTATTGGTTGCCTGTTTATTGTAAGCACCAATTTATTATTATCAACCGAACTTTTCTCAATCTTGAAAATATCGTTCTTTATGTCAAACTTTCGTCTATGCTCTTCGGAATAGATTTTCCCATTGCATCTGATTGCTTCCTTTTTTGTCAAAAGACTGTTTATCATATCTTTGGTAAATCCGATGGCATAGCAGAGTTTTTCCATTCTCAACATCTCTTTGAGTAAAGGGAACCAGTTGAACGCTTTTTCAAGAATGGTGTTCAATCGGGATATTTCCTTGTCTTTGGTTTCAAGCTCTTGATTATGTATTCCTTGTAGGTTCCGAATCTGCTTGCCGTGCTGTTCCTGCATTTGTTGCATCTTGGCTTTTAATTCATCAATACCCTTGTCACGCTTGGCAATTTCATGACGTAAATTCTCATTGGTTTGTTCCAAATCTTTCAATTTTCCGCTTCCGAAAAGAGAACCGACACCGCTTGCTATGGCTGTGGCTGCATCGGTAGCTACACTTTTGAGTTTGTCGGTGCGTATTTCCGATTTTACTTGTTTGAGTTCCTGCTCGGCAAGGCTTACTTGTTGTTCCTTGTGTCGCTTGGTTTCCTCTATACGTTGTAGTTCGGCTTTCTGCTTCTCAATGATGAAGTCATTTCGTTCCAAATGCTCCTTACCAGTAACATTTTTTGATTGCCCACGTTCCATCATTAGAATGTCTGATGCCAAAGTCTGCATTTTTGCCATATCCTCGTCATTGAGTTTACGGCTCTTTCCTGTATCGTGGTTCATCCAGTCAAAAACAATATGGGCATGATAATTCGGCTTAAACCATTTTTCACCCACTTGAAAACTCTCTTTGTCTTCTGCGTCAGGTTTTTCACCCAGCCAATGTCCTTCGTCCTTATGCAGGAATATTTGGAGTGGCGTGATGCCCCAGCGTCTTTGGCACTCTTCGCCAAATTCACGCACATCAGCCAGTGTGGTTTCCGGTCTGATGAGCAGTACACCCTCACGAATGGGGGAACATCCTGCCACCTTGATTATTTTACCATTTTTTCCTTTGCGTTCCCGCTCTTTTTCCTGCATGGCACGTCCGGTCTTTTCCTTGACCATCCGTTTGATATTGTCGTAGTGCGTTTGCAGTTCGGGAGTGCCGAAGTTCGGGTTTATCCATTGTTCGTTGTCGGCAGAAAGTTCGGACACAACATAGATTTTGGACATCCCGATGTTTCGTATATACTCGGCAGTCCTTCGGTTGTGTGCCTCGCTCGATGCGATGTTGCAAGGCTTGATATGTATGCTTGATTTTGTTGCCATAGTTTTTTTGTTTACATTAGATTGCTTTGTTCGCTTCCGCAGTGGGGTTCTTAGGGGTGCAACCCATAAGCGGTGATTGCAAAGAGAGGGTCACTCTTTGCTCGGGGTTCTCAGGGGTGAACGCCCTGAGTGGGTTATTAGGGCAAAGCCCTAATCCCCTCGGGAGAGCCCACAACTACGAAAGTGGAGCGTGTAGTTATAGTGGGCTATAACCGAAAGCCGTTCTTCTTTTTCGGTGGCTGGGTGTGCGTCTCTCTTACGGACTGGATTTGCCTGTTTCTTTCAGCCTGTTTTTGTAGGTATTCGTTCAAGTCCTTGCATCCGCTGTAGGTCTGCGAAGCGTCACGGATGTATAAATCCCTGCCGTATTCCATACGAATTTGCCGGAGTGCTTCCATCCCTGCACGGTCATTGTCAAAGAAACAATGTATGCGCTCGTAGCTACCCAACGGATAGAGAGCCTTGCTCACATTCGATACGGAGTTCAATACAATGTAGTCCTGTCCCTCCAACTCCGGATAATTCGGGCAGCTCTCCTGTCTCAATGTCAGAAAGGAGAGGTAGTCCATAAATCCCTCGAACACATAACACGTTTCCCTCGCTTTTCCCGCCTGTCTGATGTGGGAGATTTCCTTAGGGGCAATACAGCCCTTGAAATAGCGGTTGCGAATCTCATAGCCGCCCGATACATTAGGAAAGGCAATGGCGAAATACCGCCTGCCGTTGTTGGTGAAATGAGCTTCTCTGCATTCTCTTTTTGCCAGTTCCGTATTTATTCCCCTTTCCTGCAAATAGGAGAGCAGGGCAGGAGAAGAGAGCGGTACAATCTCCAGTTGCTGGAAACTTGGCTCGGAAAATGATTGCTTGCCAAAAGAGAAAGACACTGGGCGGATGTGTGGTGTCTGTTCCTCAATTTTCTGTAAGATGTAGGAAATGCAGGTGGAACAATAAAGCTCCTGTGCCAGTTCGATGATGCCGCCACCTTTGCCGAGTGCAAAATCATACCATTGGTTACGCTCGGTATTTACCTTGAACGAGGCTTCGGTTTCTTCCCTTAGCGGTGATTTATACCACAGGTTGATACCCTGCCGTCTGACGGGAGAATATCCCAAGCTGTGCAGATAATCCGCTATCTTGATTTGTTTCGCTGTCTGTATATCCATAAAATGATTGTTTGAGTAGTTGGTGAATTGGTTTGTTTTTCTTTTCGCCCGTACCATTTTAAGAAGTACGGTTTGTATAACCACTTCACTAAATTGTCGTATATATAGAGTACGGCAATAAAGTGAAGCGGTTTTGTTACATTCCGCAACCACTTCGCTTTATCCTTAATATATAGACCCTCGGAATAAAGTGAAGCGATTGCAAGGTGTGGCTAATAGTGGAAGTCGGGCATGAATGTGTATTTTCTGCCGTTCTCCTGCACTATCATCCGTTTGTTGCGAAGCATGGTGATGAGCGGTACCGCCTTTTGATGGTTCATCTTTACACCTACTGACGTATAGCCCTTGATTAAAGCATCTTCCAGCTCCTTGTAACCGTATCTCTCTTTCAGCCCGAAAACGGCTTCCAATGCGATGCGGTGCTGTTGTTCGGTGATATGCCTGTAAGGGTCGAACTTCTCTTCTTCCGGTCTTCCCGGTTTTTTGACTTCGGGTTTGTAGCCCTCTATAAGTTCGGGCAAGGCATTTTCATTGATGCGAAAGGCAAACGGTTCAAGATCCATTGCACGTATGTGCATGGCTGAAACACTGCTTATATCACCGTTGCCCTTGTCCTTTTCCACCAGCAGGACGGTTTCCGCTTTATTGTTCAACTCCGTGCCGATATGCCCTCTTGCATTCTCATCCCCTTTGTTTTGGTGCAGTATCGTATGGATGTGTATCTGCCTTTCATCCGTCCATTGCATCAGTTTGGAAATTATGCGTGTCGATTCACCGGGGCTGTTGATGTCATATACCATGTCACGGATGCCGTCTATGATGACAAGACCAATGTCGGGCGTATTACAGATAGCCTGTTCGACAATCTTTATGCGCTGCTCGGGCGTGTATTTCCTCAAGGCGAGAAATTCAAGGTTCTCACTGTCCCTGTCATCAGGCAAACCGGCCATCCGCAAAATGCGTTTCATGACTTTCAGACAATGGTAAGGGCTTTGTTCCGTATCTACATAAAGCACTTTCCGTTTCTCTTCGGGGAGTTCCGCCACATACCGCAACACTGTACCGTTTTTCAATGCTGCGGCTACGATAGCCGACACATTGAATGTCTTTTTACTTTTTGCTTTGCCGATGGATGCGCTGAAATTGCCCAATGTCCCAATGACAGAACCATGCACTTTGAGGATTTCAGGTGCTTTCTCATAACTTTTCGACAGGCTCAAACGTGAGGCTTGCCAAAGGATTACGGCTTCTTCTGCCGATATGTCCTTAAATTCTTTCATATAGTCCATAGCTATTCCTCCCATTATTTCCGTCTTCCGGTTTTCTTTCCTGCCAGTTCAAGGGCAAGCTCCACATCCACGATAATCTTGCGTCCTATCTGGGTGATGGCTTTGTCAATCTTTCCGCTTTTCTTGATGCGGTTGGCGGTTGGCAGGCTGCACCCGAACAGTTTGGCTATGCCCAGTATTCCGTACACATACTTTCTTTCTGTGTCCGTAACGGGTCGTGGTTGCACTTCCGTTTGACCGGAAGCGTGTTTGCTCAGGAATATGAACTCTTCGCCTGTCATCTGCCAGACGGGTTTTAATAATAACTCTTGAAGATTTGTCATCGTTCAATCTATTTAGCCGTTAAACAATCAGCCCTGCGCACTGGCTGTTATCTCTGTTCTCGAACGATGCAAAATTAGGTAGGGGAGTGAGTGGTAAGGATGTGGTTGGCGTAAATAGAATATTTTATTATTTCTCTGAATATCAGACAATAAAAATACCACTCAAAAATTAATTTGAGTGGTAAAAGTGGTAATTTCGTAAAATATCAGGGCATATCACGGATTATCGGAATATTGCGTCCATTTCTTTGGCGAACTTCTGGTTACTGTCACTTGGAAAATCGGAAACCGGCTCTTTGTACTTTGACTTGTAGTAGTTCTCGTCAATATCCAGCTGTTTCAGGATTGTATTCTTCCATTTGTCCCTGTCCTTTTTGGGCAGTCTTTCACTCATCAGGAATATCAGGTAACACACCCGTACCTTTTCCCTTGCCTTTATTTTTAGTTCCTTTTCACCGGGGTACAGGTTCATGTTGGCATAGAAGTCCTGCGTTGCAATATCTTCAAACTGTTCCCCCACACAGACTTTATGAATAAGCGAAAGTAATTCTGCATCGAAAAATTCGGATTGCTCCTTTGGCGCATCCTGCTGTTTCTCTTGCTTGCTCGGTTCATCCGGCTTGTCTTTTGCAACGGGAATATATTTTGCCAGTATTTCCATAAAATGGAAACTCAGTTTATAAATATCTCCGCAACAGTTTTCAATATATTGGAAAGCTTCCTTCCTTGCCTGCCGTTCCAATTCATAAAGCCTGTCCAGTTCTTCTTTTTCCTTCTCATATTCAGCCTTGCAGCGTTCAT
This sequence comes from Duncaniella muricolitica, assembly GCF_910574735.1. NCBI lineage: Bacteria > Pseudomonadati > Bacteroidota > Bacteroidia > Bacteroidales > Muribaculaceae > Duncaniella > Duncaniella muricolitica. The sequence continues at coordinate 7,766 of NZ_CAJTCF010000029.1, forward strand.
ACTCCTTCTCGGCTTGCTTTTCTTCTGCTGCCGTATGTTCCCTGTAGCCAATGGAATCATACCTGTTATACGCTTCATTCAAAGGCTTGCTTAATTTTTGTGTAACCTCCAATTGTGCCTTTATATCAGTGTCATATCTGCCAGCGAAGTTGTAACACACACGAGAAATTATCTCATCATCAAACAATGGATGTTTTTCGTAAATCAATATGTTTTTCTCTATCTCGCTTCTCAGGCTGTTGAGGACCAGAGTATATTGTTCTTTCGGTTTGTCAAGCACCAGTTCAAGGATGGCGGCTTCAAAAGATTTTGTGTCATTGTATTGCTTGTAGAAGTCCGTGATGAATTTCTGCCTTTCAAAAGAGAAAGCATGGCTGATTATAAAGTCGCTGTATATCCGGTTGAGTTCGCCATATTGGGGAATCATAATCAGTATTTCTCCTGCCATATATCTTGGGTTTATGGATTTTTGTCTTTATCAAGAAAGGAAGCCAGTTCTTCTTCTACTTCTTCTATACTTGGCAGAGCCGATTTTAAGTTTTCAGGTATAGCCTTGCTCAACTGGTAATCGCTGATGCCTATCGGCTGGTCATAGCCTGTCAATGCGTATTGTGCTACAACTTCGTCTTTTCCCTTGCACAGCAACAACCCGATAGTCTTGTTGTCATTCTCTCCCCTCAGTTTGTCATCCACCACATTGATGTAGAAGTTCAGTTGTCCCGCATACTCCGGTTTGAATGGGGTAGCCTTTAATTCTACTACAATGTATGCGTGTAAGGGAATGGAATACAGAATCAAGTCTGCATAGAAATCGCTGTTACCAATTTGAAAATGCTTCTGTCGGGCAACGAAAGCAAAGCCATTTCCCATTTCCAGCAAGTAACGTGTGACGTGCTTAACCAGTTGTTCTTCTATGTCCCTTTCGTCCGCCTTTTCCTTAGTTCCAGCCAAGTCAAAGATGTATGGGTCTTTTAGAAGGTAATTGGCAAGGTCGCTTTGCGGTGCAGGAAGCGTGGCAGTGAAATTATTAACCTTGTTGTTGCTGATTTGTCTGCTATACAGATTGGTTTCAATTTGTATTTTAAGAACATTGCTGCTCCAGCCCATTTCCACGGACTGTTTCATGTACCAATAGCTTACACCCAATGGAAGCGAACTGTTAAGCATAATCACATGGCTCGCCCAATTGGTTCTTGCAACAGGTGATGCCATAAATATGTTTTCTATATCCTTAATTTCCATACGGTAAATGTCGGATACGGTTTTGGCAACATTATGAATTTGTGCAAGAGGTTCTTGCGTGATTATAATTTCTTTGTTATCAACGGATTGAATTTGCGCAAGAGGCTCTTGCGTAAATTGCGAATCATTTAAGTAGTGTACTTCATCTTCAATTTTCTTCACGCTTGGAGCTATCAGCTTTGCATCCGTATCAATGAAATTCTGCAATGCTCTCAATGGATATGTTCTTGCAAACTGACACATATAGGTAAGGTTGCGTTCCGAATAACCTTTCTTTTCGGGATAATTGAATCGGATAGCCTTTGCCAGTTGCTTGATGATTTTACTTCCCCATCCATATAAGTTTTGATAATAGAGGATATAGTTGCCCATTTTCCAATAATGGAACAACATTTGCGCATTGGCTGCGGTAATCAGCCGGACTTGCGCCTGTTGTATTTCCGAACCGACAGCATTTATAAATGCGTCAAAGGTCGTCTTTTCTATGTTATGTCCGTTGTTGCTCATCTTATGATATTTTCAGAATACAAATATACTTCAATGGTGGTAATTCATGAAACTAATTGATACTTTTATAGTTGATTAAACTTGTTCATGGCGTTTGCTCTGATGTCATCCGCTATGTCAATATAGGGTTTCATGGCTTTGTAATCGCTGTGTCCCGTCCATTTCATGACCACCGGTGCCGGAATTCCGAGTGCCAACGCATTACAGATGAAAGTCTTTCTTCCGGCATGGGTACTTAACAATGCGTATTTGGGGGTGACTTCATCTATGCGCTCATTTCCCTTGTAATAGGTTTCCCGTACAGGCTCGTTGATTTCCGCCAGTTCACCCAGTTCTTTCAGATAATCGTTCATCTTCTGATTGCTGATGACGGGCAATGCCATGTGGTTCTCGAAATGAACATCCTTGTATTTTTCAAGAATGGCTTTGCTGTGGTCGTTCAGTTCGATTATCAGGCTGTCCGCAGTCTTGACTGTGGTGACTTCAATGTGGTCGGGCTTAATATCACTTCTTTTAAGGTTACGGACATCCGAATATCGTAAGCTCGTGAAGCAACAGAACAGAAAGACATCCCTGACACGTTCCAAATACTGTTTGTCATGCGGTATCTGATAATCTTTCAGCTTGTTCAGTTCATCCCATGTCAGGAATATTACCTTTTTAGGAGTTGTTTTCAATTTGGGTTTGAATGCGTCGTATGCAATGTTCTGATGATACCCTTTTTTGAAGCTCCAGCGCAGGAACCATTTGAGAAACCCCATTTGTTTACTGATGGTGCTGTTTCTCATGTCCTTTTTGTCACGCAGGAAATTGACATACTCGTTCAGCCCGAACTCGTTGAAGTATTCAAAGGTTACATCTTCCTTGAACTCTTTGAGGTGATTTCTTACCGCTGCAAATTTCTCGTATGTGGATGCCGTCCAATTATTCTGGTTGCCACACTCTTTTACAAACTCATCAAACACTTCCCAAAAACTTATCTGCGCTTCTTCCTGCTGTTCTTCACTGCTGTCTTTCATCCGCAGATTGAACGCATCCTTTAGCTGTTGGGTGGTGGGCATGATTTCCTGTACCTCAAACTCCTTGAACACGTTTTGCATATCGGCATAGTATTTCAGCAAGTCCGCGTTGATTTCGGATGCGCTTTGTTTCAGCTTGTTGGTGCATCCGTTCTTTACCCGTTGTTTGTCGGCATCCCATTTGGCTACGTCAATCCGGTAGCCTGTTGTAAACTCGATGCGTTGGCTTGCGTATATGACACGCATACGGATAGGCACGTTCTCCACGATTGGCACACCGTTTTTCTTCCGGCTCTCCAATGCAAAAATGATGTTACGTTTGATATTCATAATTGGGTGCGTTTGAAATTCTACACCCAAATATACACCCAAAAATTGAAATAGCAAAAGGCATTTAGAAAGATTTAGATTTACTCTGCATTGTAGATAGTATATGATTATCAGTGATTTGCAATTTTATGATATTTTCTGAAAGCGTAGGTTCGGGAGCCTCTCTCTCTCTCCGCTTTTAACATTGAAAATCAATGTTTTAGCGAATAAGTATCCGAAAAAGTACCCAAAAACGGACTTTTGAGGGTACTTTTCTTTTATCCGGGGCCAATATAAAGCCGGAAGCCCCGCCCGGCTCCCGGCTCTATTAGGGGGCAGCGGATTTTTCGGGTCGGCGGATTTTTCCGGTGGGTACAAGGGGATGTCAAGAATATAGTGTGGCCAGTCTGAACATGAAGAATTTGATGTCGCCGACACCCCGGAACTGTGTTCTGAACGCCTTGATTTTGGCATTGAAATAGTTGATTATTGTGGTGTTGTGGTTCTCGAAGGTCTCCAGGACCTTGTTGAATTCATTATTCCCGAAGGCCTCCACTTCGTTGTACCATCTGGCGAGATTCAGTCTGGCAACTTCTGCAGAAATCTTCTCGTTAAATATGTCCACAAGCTTTAGAAACAGCCTGTATGCACAACATACCGTCTGACGACACCCGGCTGCGTGGCTTCCTCGCCGATAAGAATATTGTGCTTATTAACAGGTAGTTTGAGATGGTTTTGCCTTTTTGGCTTACTTTTTATACATGAAATACATTGAGAAGAGTCATTCACATTTCACTGAAATATCTGACGGCATGAGTCCGTCGCCGGAAACGGTGAGAGTCACAGGACCTTTGCCGCCGTCGGATTGCAGCAATATCTGGGCAAGGCAATTGAATGTGCTGACCTCATACGAGCGGGCTCCGCGCTCCGACGGACGCTCTGAAGCCTGATAGGCCGGATCACCGTTGCCTACGCCAAGTATTCTCGCCGGTCCGTCCACCGAAATAGAAAGACCGACATTGGCATCGGGCACAAACCGGCCCTTTCTGTCGACCAGTCTCACAGTGACGACTGCCACGTCGCGATTGTCGGAAGCTATCGCATTGCGGTCACATTCAAGTTGCAGTTTCTCAGCCTTGCCGGTTGTCTCCACTACCTTTGTGAGAATTTTCCGGCCGTTTTTATATCCGACCGCCTTCAGTTTGCCCGGACGATACACCGTCTGCCATTCAAGATGTCCGTTTTTAGGCATGACTTTTCGTCCGACACTTTTCCCGTTGACAAACAGTTCTACTTCATCGGCGTTGCTGTAGGCCCATACGCTGACATCCTCCCCTTCATGACCGGCAAGATTCCAGTGAGGGAATATGTGCAGTGTAGGCTCGTCGGTCCACCATGATTTCAGATAATAAACCTCGTCTTTCGGGAAACCGCAGTAGTCGAGAATGCCGAACTGCGAGCCTGTCGCGGGAAATTTCATAGGATTAGGCTCTCCGCGGTAGTCAAAGCCGGTCCAGTAGAACACTCCTCCGAGCCAGGGACGCTCGTCATAGAATTTCCATCCGCGCTCAATGACGTTGTATGTGCTGTCACGATGGTCTTTGCCTCGGTTGAGGGCCACCATGTGTCCGCGGTCATGAGCGGGATAATATATTCCGCGGGTTCCGCAGCCCGAAGTCTCCTCGCTCCCGACGGCCTTGCGGTCAGGATAATTCAGGCGGTGCTCTTCCACCGGATTCTGCATGATGTAGTTGTAGCCGGCCACATCGACGGGGACAACGACGTTAGGGCCGCCGCTCGTAGCCGCACTCATCATTCTCGTGGGGTCGATGCGGTGGCAGTATTCACGCATGGCTTCCGCGATGAGGTTGCCCTTCTCATTCCATTCGATGCCCCACTCTTCGTTGCCGACACTCCAGAGGATTATCGACGGATGGTTGCGGTCGCGCTCGATCATCGTGCGCAGTTGACGTATATGTTCGTCATTGACCCCCATCAGACGGTTTTCTTCGATGACGAGTATCCCGAGGCTGTCACATGCATCGAGCATTTCGGGAGTCATAGGATTGTGACTTGCCCGATAGGCATTTACACCCATCTTCTTAAGCTCGCGAAGTCTGAAAGCCTGCAGAGCGTCAGGTATGGCCGCTCCGACTCCGGGATGGTCCTGGTGCATGTTGACACCTTTGAGCTTCACCCTGCGTCCGTTGAGCACAAATCCGCTGTCGGCATCAAATTTCACATCCCGCAGACCGACCGTAGTCGAGTATTCATCCACCGTCTTGCCGTTGACAAAGACTGAGGTGTTGACTTTATAAAGACGGGGATTTTCAGTATCCCAAAGTTCCGGATTGGTTACGGTCACACTGCCTGACGCGACCCGGCCCTCTTTAGGCAGCAACGCGCCTTCGGGCAAAGCGACCTCGGCCACAGTCTCACCCGAGGGAGACACCATCTTGTGAAGCAGGCTGTAGGAGGCCGGAGTCACCCCTTTGTTGTCGACCTTACACTCGATGTCAATACGGGCCTCCGACATGTCGGGCGTCAGAGTGGAGGAGACAAATGTCCCGAAAGGAGCCACATGCACCGGGTCGGTCTTGTCAAGCCACACATGGCGATATATGCCTGCTCCTTCATAAAACCAGCCCTCCTCGAGAGTGGCGTCGGCTCTGACTGCCACCACATTGTCGCCGTCATAATTCAGATATTCCGAAATGTCATAGACCTGAGGGATATATCCGCTCGGCTCGTTGCCGAGATAGAAGCCGTTGACCCAGATGCGGGCATCGCGGAAAATTCCGTCAAACTGCAGCGATATATGCCGCCCCTTGTCCTCGGGCGACATTTTAAAAGTCTTGCGATACCATCCGACACTCGTCTCGGGATACTTATAACCCACAGTCTTGTATCCGTGGCTGTGGCTTGCTTCGTTTGCAAAAGGCAGATCCACCACCCAGTCATGCGGCAGGGTTACGGACTTCCATTCCGCGTCCCATTTCGACTTGTCGAAAGCAAGACTGTAGGGGCCTTCGTTGTGTTGTGAAGCAGCTTTTGTCAGATAGTTGAAGTATTCTGTGCCACATCCGAAATCCTTAGCGGGATTAGAGGCGTTGCCAAAGGCAAATTCCCAATTGTCGTCAAACAGTATATGCTCGCGGGTCTGAGCGTAAAGGCCTGAAAAAGCTGTAGCAAATAGCAATGCGAATAATTTATATCTCATATAATTTAGGCTTGAAGAATTGAATGCAAATTCACCATTTCATTCCTTTTGTTGCAAGAAAATTAGTTGTAAAAATGGTCAAAAATAATCATGTATATTTTGAAGCAAAATCGTGATATGTCGATTATTCTTCGTATATTCGCGGTATTACCTTAATACCATTATAGAGACCATATGACAGCTAAGATATTATTGGCTATTCCCGCGCTGATGTTCGGAGTCGCCGCAGCCGATGCTATGCCGGCTGCTGTGTGCGTGGCCGACAATACGGCCAATGTCCGCACCGACAGATACTCAGCCACGCTACGGCCCGCGCAAAACGATCGTCTTTTCGCCAGCAAAGCCGTGGAGAGGGAGATAAAACGTGTCAAGGGCATGCTGAAGAACCCTAAACTCGCATGGATGTTTGAAAACTGTTTTCCCAACACCATCGACACCACCGTCCACCACCGCATCGGTGATGATGGCAAGCCCGACACGTTTGTATATACGGGCGACATACACGCCATGTGGCTCCGCGACTCCGGAGCACAGGTATGGCCCTATGTACGGCTTGCTGAGAACGATGCCGAATTGCGGGCTATGGTCGAGGGGGTGATACGCCGTCAGTTCAAATGCATACTCCTTGACCCGTATGCCAATGCGTTTAATGACGGACCGGTCGGTGGGGAATGGCAGTCTGATTATACCGACATGATACCCGAAGTGCATGAGCGTAAATGGGAAATCGACTCGCTGTGTTATCCCATACGTCTTGCTTATGAATACTGGAAGATGACAGGCGACGACAGCATCTTTGACGACGTGTGGCTTCAGGCCATCGTCCGTATTCTTGACACCTTTCTCGCCCAGCAGCGCAAGGATGGCAACGGGCCTTACAAGTTTCAGCGTAGGACCGAACGTCCCTTCGATACTCTCAGCAACGACGGATATGGAGCACCCGTCAAGGGATGCGGACTCATCGTATCGTCGTTTCGTCCGTCTGATGACGCCACTGTGCTGCAGTTTCTTGTGCCCTCCAATTTCTTTGCCGTGACCTCGCTGCGCAAGGCGGCCGAGATACTCCGTGAAGTCAACGGGGATACCGCCCTTGCCGCCCGATGCTCGTCACTGGCCGATGAAGTGGAGGATGCCTTGAAGCGATATGCCACATACGAGCATCCCGAGTATGGCACGGTTTATGCCTTTGAGGTGGACGGTTTCGGCAATCATCTGTTGATGGACGACGCCAATGTTCCGAGTCTCCTGGCTATGCCTTATCTGGGAGATGTGGATGTCAATGACCCCGTCTATCAGAACACCCGCCGCCTTGTGTGGAGCGACAGCAATCCTTACTTCTTTAAAGGCAAGGCAGGCGAAGGCATCGGCGGCCCGCATATCGGCTACCAGATGGCATGGCCTATGAGCATAATGATGAAAGCATTCACCTCGCAGGACGATAACGAGATCAGGACGTGCCTCAAAATGCTTCTCGACACTGACAACGACACCGGTTTCATGCACGAGTCATTTGATGTCGACGACCCGTCACACTTTACCCGCGAATGGTTTGCCTGGCAGAACACACTTTTCGGCGAACTCATATTGAAGCTGGTCAACGAAGGTAAAATCGACCTCCTTAATTCGATATAAACCAATACCCAATGATGTGATGCCGTCGCCGACGACATCACATCATTGGATTATATTTTATGGCGTATTGACGATTTTTGCGTAGATTGTTGTGGCAAGGAAAGAGGAGTTCTGCAACACCCTCATTTCGGGTCAAGCCGAAATGGCGGTGCATGGATTTTGAGAAAAGTGTTAAATTTGCGGTATGAAAACCGCAGATGCAATATGGATGTGCCTGCCCGAGGGCATGGACGAACTATTTGAGATGGTGCGCTTCGAGCGCACGGAACAGTCCTATGACATATGGCTTGACGAAAAGAAGAAACTGTCTGATGAAGACTATCGTAATCCGCATATCGTAGCGCGAGGCTATACGGATTACGTTACGATACAGGACTATCCGATGCGAGGACGGCCTGTGTTTCTTCACATGCGCAAGAACAAGTGGTGGGACAAGCAGACCAACGAAATCTTCAGCTACAACCTCGAGCTTCCCAACGAGGAAAGGACACGACTCAGTGCCGAGTTCGTGGCTTTTTTAAAAGATGAAGGTGGAGACGACAGCCCTGTCGATTAAGCATATAGCGCAGATGTACTGCGTCAACGGCAAACATTTTGCCGACTTGTACCGCAATAAGATAAGCGGTTACGCCGACTGGTGCGAACAGGAGCTTGGCTGTGGGTTCTATTTCAACGCCGCTAATATCGGCCCTTACATGAGCCTTGACGAGACGTGTCTGAGCAACGGCGAGGTATGGACGTTCCTGACCAACAAGGACGGCCACGGNTTTGAACAGTATGTTGACGCGATGGCACTGTATTTCAGTCCATTTGTTCTGCGACATCATCAGAGTGTGTTTGCTGCGGGCCAGTATCTGGCGCATGGTCTCTCCGTTGGAGTACGTTACCGGCGGTTCGGACTTGTCGCGGTTGTTTTCCTCTGCGATGAGCTGTCGGCGAATGTCGATGCGGATTTCGTCAACGGCCTCATTATAGACCTGTTGTACATGAAAACGGTCATTGACCACATGGGCGTTATAGAATACTTCACCTGCTATCAGCATCATTGACGGCGACAGATTGCAGGTAACCTCTTTTACTTTGCGCCTGACTGACTTACTCATAGGTGCTATGGGGAAATCAATCAGACGCAGGGTCAGGGAAGTGACCTGCGATCTTTCGCCATCAATGATGCTCATAGCCGCGGAAGTGTTCTATAACGCCCATGTTGTCAACGACCGTTTTCATGTCCAGCAGGTCTATAATGAGGCCGTTGACGAAATCCGTATCGACATACGCCGTCAGCTCATTGCCGAGGAAAACAACCGCGACAAGTCCGAACCGCCGGTAACGTACTCCAACGGAGAGACCATGCGGCAGATACTCGCCCGCAGTAAGCACACCCTGATGATGTCGCAGAACAAATGGACAGACATTCAGCGTCATCGCGTCAATATCCTGTTCAAGTACCATCCGATTCTAAAAAGTGCCTATACTCTTGCGATGGAGCTGCGCAAGATTTTCAACGCTAAAATCTCACCGACAAAAGCCATGGGGCGGATGAACAGGTGGTATGAAAAGGTAATGGCTCTTGGTAACAACAACTTCCGCTCGGTAATCAAAACATTCAAGAACCACGCTCCAACTATCCTGAACTACTTCCGCCGTCGTGCGACCAATGCCTCCGCCGAGGCATTCAACTCTAAAGTCAAAATATTTCGCTCACAAATGCGCGGGGTTCGGGACCGAGACTTCTTCATATTCCGACTGGTCAAACTCTACGCCTAAAAATTTAACACTTCTAACTGCCAAATTTAACATATGCACCGCCATTTCGGCTTGACCCGATATTCTTATCTTTGATTAAAGCAGGAAAGAGTATCTCAACATATGCCTTCATTCCAATGGCTTTGATAAGGCACGTTAATTCATCGTTATCGATAGGTGTCATAAATTTAATTACGTTATATTTGTTATTTGCTTATGCAAATTGCAAGGAAAGTTGCGCGGAATATTTGAATTTTGCCTGTAATTTGCCTGTAGAAAATAAAAGAAGCGACTTAACTTAGTGATTATCACTTTGTTAAATCGCTTTTGGGGTGCCCAGAACAGGAGCATTAACTATGAACTGTATTGAATAGTGCTTATTTTTGAGTGAATGTCGATATTTGCGTAAAATGCTGTATTTCAATCACAATGAATTGAATTAAATCGGTTCAAATTTCAATCAGACTCGAACTCGATTTGTTAAAATTCAACCTTCGCTGACAATTTGCTGACAAAAATTGTTGTATCTTTGTAGTGGCTTTAGAGCCTAAATATCAGTGAAGTAAACAAAGTTGAATTTAAACGAAACTCTCCAATGGCGACAATTAAACGCGCTTTATCGGCGAAGACAAATCCTTCGGGCAGGGCTGAAATCATGCTCCGAGTGTCCGTTTCCCATAGTGTATCACACCGTATCAAGAGCGGTCTCTTCATCAAGAAAGAGCTGTTCAAGGATAACAAATTCTCTAATCCTCGTGATCCGGAATTGAAGAAGGAAGTCCGCGATATTCAAGACCGTCTTGACGAAATCGAGAAGTTCCTTATTCGTATCTGTGAGGACACGCCTCTCAATAAAGTGACGAAGGACTTTCTTCTCACGCAGCTGGACTTGTTCCTTAATCCCCCTGTGGAGGACGCGCCAGTTGCGCCCGAAGTGACCTTCTTTGACATCTTCGAGGACTACATCACAAAGAAGAATATCTCTGAATGGAGAATCAAGCATCTGCGCGTTCTCAAGCGTGCGCTGATGCGATATGAACTCTATGTGCGCGCCAACGGCAACCGCCGGTATAAAATCAAGCTCGATGACTTCACGGTTGATGACGTGAATGACTTCGAGAAGTTCCTCCGCAACGAACATAAGTTCTATAAAAAGTATCCGAAAATCTACGAAGCTGTACCGGCGGATACGCACTCTCAGCGCAAAAAGCCGAAGCCACACCCCAAGGGCGATAATACCATCGTCGGACTCTTCGGTTTGATGAGAGCTTTCTATCGCTGGTGCAGAGACCAGGAACTAACGACCAACGATCCCTTTGCCAAATATAACGGAACGACAACAGAGGTGTATGGCACTCCCTACTACATCTCCCTTGAAGAGCGCGACAAGATTGCCGACTATGACCTTTCGGCAAATCCATCGCTGGAGGCACAGCGTGACATCTTCATCTTTCAGTGCTTGATCGGTTGCCGTGTGTCCGACCTTATGGCTATGACTCCGGCAAGCATCATTAACGGAGCCATAGAATATATGCCGCAAAAGACCAAAGGAGAGCGTCCTCAGGTTGTCCGTGTACCGCTCAATGCACGTGCGAAGGCTCTGGTAGAGAAATACGCGGGGCGCGATGATTTGAAAGGTAAACTGTTCCCGTTTATCAGTTCGCAGAAATACAACGTGGCTATCAAGAAGTTTTTCACCGTATGTGGAGTGGACCGTATGGTGACTGTTCTCAACCCAACGACCGGTGCGGAAGAGAAACGCCCCCTCAACGAAATCGCAAGCAGTCACCTCGCTCGACGCACCTTCATTGGCAATCTCTACAAGAAAGTCAAAGACCCCAATCTCGTCGGCTCCCTCAGCGGTCATAAGGAAGGCAGTAAAGCCTTCGCCCGTTACCGCGACATCGACGAGGACATGAAGAAGGAACTTGTTGATTTACTTGATTAAACAGTTGAAAGTTACTGATAATCGAAGAATAATGTGTAAATTTGTATTATGACACAGGATTTGACACTCTCTCAGAATAAAGAGTACCGTAGCTGGGTTAAGGAACTTAAGCAACGGTACCTTTCCGCCCGTCTTAAAGCATCCGTAGATGCCAACCGCACATTGTTGGAATACTATTGGAGCGTGGGGCGCGACATAGAAGACAAACAGTATGCCAACACATACGGCTCCAAATTTTATGAGACATTGAGCCATGATATGAGGTCTGAAATGTCCGGAGAGAAAGGCTTTTCAGAAGGTAACATACGGTATATGTATCGCTTCTACCAGCTGTATAATCAATTAATTGTAAAACTTCCGCAGAGTGCGGAAGATTTCAGCCAGACAAATCTTCTACAGGGTGTAGACGATTCAGACATAGCAAATCTTCCGCAGCTTGCGGAAAGATTATACAATGAGGTCTGCTCTATCCCCTGGGACCATCAACGAAGGATAATTGATAAGTGTAAAGGTGATGCGAAAAAGGCTCTTTTCTTTGTCCGTAAGGTTATAGAGAATAGCTGGGGCCGCGATGTGTTGCTGAATTTCCTCGGCACCGACCTGTACGAGCGTCAGGCGAAAGCCCTCACCAATTTCAGCAAAACGCTTCCAGCACCACAAAGCGATCTTGCCCAGCAAACCACCAAAGACCCATACGTATTCAACTTTCTGGCGATGACGGAGGACTATAACGAGCGGGAACTTGAAGACGCTCTTGTCGCCAACGTGACGAAATTCCTTGTGGAGTTGGGCACCGGATTCGCTTACATGGGAAGACAGTATCGACTGCAAGTAGGCGAAAAAGAAATCTTCATCGACCTTCTGTTTTACAACACCCGCATACACGCGTATTGCTGCGTGGAATTGAAGACTGGCTCATTCGAGGCATCCCATCTTGGACAGTTGGGTCTGTATGTTACGGCAGTCAATCATCAGCTGAAGACTGAATACGACAATCCAACCATCGGATTGTTGATTTGCAAGGACAAAGACAATATCGAGGCTCAGTATTCATTGGAGGCATACAATCTTCCTCTTGGAATATCTCAGTATGAGCTGTCCAAACTTATTCCCAAAGAGATAAAGAGTTCTCTGCCCTCTATCGAGCAGATAGAATCAACGTTGGAGCAATTATCGGAGAATGACGAGGAGTGATATTTTCAACTCCAACCTACATTTTAGAATTTGATAGTCCCGATTCATCACGAGTCGGGACTATAAGTATGTGTCTGCCCCTAATTGAGAGATCAGATTTCCATTCTATGCCCTTTGGATTAAAAATGGTGCTAAAACGGTGCTAAAAATGGTGCTAAAGCATCCTACATAAGGCAAGCTGAGAAAAGCGAAAGTTGATGTCGGTAAAAATGTCGCTAAAAAAGTGTCTTTGACCCAGATGAAGGTAGAAATGAGGGTAAAAATGAGGGTAAAAAGAGGATTCAACTGTAAATTCAGCGGTAATTGTTCCTTAAACTGTAATCTATTTACACTTCGATGAAGGCGTCGTTTCGGAAGGTCGTATGCTCATTGTTGAAAACATACCCGAGCTGATTGGAAATACAGAGAGTGTTCCCAATCCTAATATCCACATTATAATGGGAATGACCATATATCCAATATTCTATATCACTGTCTTTTATAAAGTCTTCTAATTCGACAATGAACGCTCCATTCGCCTTACTGTCCTTGAACTTCGGGCACTGCATTCTGAATGAGGGGACATGGTGGCTCACCACAATCTTATGTCCGGCATTACTGGCGGCTACTGCTGATCTTACAAAATCAAGACACTTCCTGTGCTCTCTGTTGAAATCCGCGAATGTCAATAAATCCGCCCCATACATTATGCGTCGGAAATCGGAGACTACCCGCTCTGTGAAAGCAGCTTCTTCCCGGGAAATTTCCGACCAGAGAGTCGATACTATGATGTCGGTGTCTTCTATGGAAATGACACTGTTATAGTACGCTGCGACATTATGGCGTATTTGATGTATGTATCCATTGTCCAGTGTCGTAATATCAAAATATTTGTAGAACTCATGGTTGCCCATCGCAACTATGACCTGTCTGTAATTCTCGGATGCCCAGTCCCAAAAAGGATGTTGGCTGTAGTTCTGATCTCCTAAATATCCTATATCCCCGGCAAGGATAAGAATATCACCCACTACTTTGAGCGGATTATGTTTGAGATAACTTGCATTCTCGGCAAATTCAAGATGCAGGTCTGATGCGTATTGTATCTTCATTATTCCTCCACAAATAGAACTTCCAACTGTTCGAGCAGTTGCCCGACAAGCACAGGCTCTGCATCGAGAGCTTTTGCCAACGCCGGAGCGAGATTATCATAATCGCTTCTGATCGCTGCAACAAACTCCCTTACACATTGCACAACGGACGAGGGCGCAGAAACACTGCCATCTTCCACTATGACCATGCTTTTCATTACGTCAGAGCGATGTTTCTTGATATTGCGTGTATTCACATGCAGTCCCCGCGCTTTGTCCGAAAGCAGGTTCAGATACGCCTTGGTTTTTAACGCAATCAAGGCTACGGGAGATGCGTGTCTGATTCCATCTGTGAGCGTACTGTTGGCTACTGTGAAATTATAGAAATCATCATCCATTATGATTGCGCTTAGGCTCGATATGTCACCGTCTATCGGCAGCGGTTCAATCACCAGACCGTGAGGTTCACCAAGCACGTCGGGATGTCGTGAAAGAAGTTCTATCATCTCAGGATAATCAGGCTTGCCTTCGACAAAACGATACAGCTCGTATTTTGTCGGTTCTCCGGCTTCCGACCTGCGTCGTTCCGGACGATAACCGGCTTCCTTGATAAAATTCCAGAATCTTTGACCAAATTCGGGAGTCATGTTCTCAACGACAACAATCATGTCGATGTCGTGAGTGGCACGGGGCCTGACCACCGTGCCGGTCATGGCTATGTCGCAGGCGGTGCCGCCTATAATCACATAGTTTTCCGAAAATTCGGCAAACGCCTCTTTGAATTTGTCTAATCCGACCATTTCACTTGCTTAATCAGTTGTTCTACTTCTTCCTCTACTCTCGGATCCTCGTCATGGTTCAGCGACAACGCCAGCGACAGTCTATCCACATATATTTCGGAATCGCCTTTGCGACATACCGGCGGATATTTCCATATCTCAATTATTATATTGCCGTCGAACTCATTGGGGTTTACCACCGAGCCGTCAGTATCCATCTCTTTGAACTCTTTGCCTGTCATCATAACCCATTGCTCCGCATCCGGGTTAAGAGCGGTATAATGAGCCAGTGCGTTAATACCGCAGACCGGAAACTTCCTTTCAGTGTTCAAGGCATCACAATAAATTCGTCGGTCAACAGGATTGACAACATACTTTCCAGCCGCCTCCCATAATTCTTTTCCACTGTGCTTGAAACTGACAGTTTTGCTTCTGGAATCCAGTGCTGCCTTAACGCATAATCCCAAATCTGACAGGCAAGTAAGACCAAGAGATACACTTTCGTATGAATACGGCATCAGTGATGCAATGGCTTTAGTCGATTTGCCCGCGATGCTCTCTACCTGAAGATGATACAGAAGCAGGTATTGTGCCACAGGTGTAAGCTGAGAGGGAATCTTCCTTGACGATACCTTCTCCATAGCCACCAACATCGGAAGATTAGCATATTTTTCAGACATCACGAAATAGACATCCTTCTCCATAAGACGTTGACGCTCATAAGTCATTGCCGGAGCAAGGATAAAGACAACAGGCATTCCGAACAACTGTGTCAGCCGTTCGGAAATGATTGCACATTTGCGAGGCGTAGGGTTGGCGCCTTTTGGCTTTACGAACAATAGCCGGGCATCTCTGAATGTCCCGTCATAAAAGTCATACGAGAGTTTCTCTCCCATATTAAGACCGCTCAACTCATCTGCGGAACGCTTGACGAGCTGAATCCTCTGTCCGATTATGTCGAGTTGAATATCCTGCATTGTTTTTGCTACATTTTAATAGTATATTAAAACGATGCAAAAATAGCGATAATTTATGGAACTGCAAAATTATATGCCTCAAAATGGTTTATAACAACATGATGAAAGCGGCAAGAGGCTGGGCGGTCTGCATTGTTGGCGGCGGTTATGCCGTCAAAAGGTGACGGTGCGGAGCACTGACACCTTTCGACCGCATCGCGCCTACGGGCAACTGCGGAACACCGAGAATCGGCAACGCCTCCGAGGATTGGCAACGGCTTCGCTGATGCCACCTCTGAGACTTATTGCCGTTCCTCCGTGTTCTTTATCGCCGTTGCCTGATAAGGACTTTTACGACCGCCCCGCCACTTGACGCTTGTTTCAGCAGTCCACGGGTCGAGACAGTGATAATCCGCCTTCCTGTGTTGCCGGCTTATCACAGACTCGCCCTGCCGGGACTGGTCAGTTCCATTTTTTTCAGTGCATTATTGTTTTTCCAGATAAATCATGTCACATAATGTTACCCCTTCCTCAATAATAGGAGTGGGGTAATTATCTGTGAAGAAATTTGGAATACGATGAGAATAGGAATAGCCACAAGATTTATAGAACCTCAATGTTGAGGGTGTTTCTCCAGTTCCAAGAATGATCTTTTTATTTGAATGTTGTGATTCGGCATATTCAAGCATCCGATGACCGTATCCATGCCGCCTGTATTTTTCTTCAACGGCAAGATTTTTTATTTCGACAGTATTAGGGTCAAGATTTAAGGTTACGCAAACGGCTATCGGCTTACCATTAAATAAGCCGACATAAAGTGTTCCCGAATCAAGATAACGATCAATCATTATCTCTGATTCATCTCCAATTAGAAGTAGAGGAAGATATTGTTTTTTGTTTTTATCGACCTTGGTGATTATAAAGTTGTCATCAGTTGCCATATTACAAAATTAGCAATTTTTCACGGGATTTCGGTGCCAATATGCTGTCATTCGTTTTCACCGTCACGGAGTCTTAGCTCCAGATCATGCGATACTATCAACTCAGGAAGCCTTGCTTGCTCGGATTCAGAAACGTGCGGAGCAGGGCTATTCTTTTGCCTTTTGGCTGAAAAATCTCCACACTTACAGGTAGTATTTTTAACCCAAAGGGCGAACAGCCCTTCTTTGCCTCCGCACGCGGCCGTGTCAACGAGCAAGCAAAACTTCGATAGTCGATAGACGCATAAAAAAATGTCGCACGATGAAAACGAACAACAACATATCAAACAGACGAGGCAGAGCATCCATCTCCAGTCTCAACCGCATAAAAAGGGTTCTCCTCTGGGCGGTGGGGATAATCGGGGCAATACTCGGATTGGTGTTGTGGGTGTTTCTCCGACCGATATTCCGAGGCGTAGGCTGGGTCATCAGTCTTATATCTGCCCTAATGATAATCTATTGGTTACTTACCCTTTAACAAATTACTGATATGGCTACTATGAAATCAAACAATGCTGCAATCGCAGCTATGCAGCAGATGCTCCAAGAGCGTTGCATCGCAGAACCCACATTCGCTATCAAAATGGCGAACCCGAATAAGAGTATGGAAGGAGCTATAAACTATCTGTGCTCACAAATCCAAAAGAGCGGAATGTGTTGCGTGGACGACACTACCGTGATGAACATATTGGTCCACTACTTCGACGAGAACGAGATTGAGGACTGCGGAAAGGTCAACTGCAACATCGTAGTATCGAAGCCGGAACTCTCTGATGAGGACAAAGCCGAACTCAAGGAGCAGGCTATGGAGCAGTACAAGCAGGAGCAACTCAGAGAAATCAGACGGCAGTCAGCTCCGAAGGCTCAACCCAAGCCTACCACGGCACCCAAAGCCGGAGAAGAAATCAATGTTCAACCCAGTCTATTCGACTTCTAAAATCCCAGTAAGATGAAACCGAGAAACAAGAAACAACAGCATATAGTGGAACTGAGTGGGCGACTCCGCCCGCTCACCACCGCCCAAAAGAAGTGGGCATTCAGTCACACCATCGACCATTATGCCTATCGTCTCAAATCGGGCAAGGCGGTCTGTATGGACTGCGGTCATGAATGGCAGGAGGTGGGCTTCGGCATCTATCGTTGTCCCAACTGCGGAGAGAGGGTCGAGATACGCAATACCAAAGAGCGTGTACGCCGAGACAAATCCTATTTCAACGTAATTACCACTATGGAAGGCTATCAGGTAATCCGTATGTTCCTGATGATAGTGGAAATGCGCAAAGGAATGAAGGCGAAACCCGCCTATCTTGAAATCGGTCAGTATTGGATTGACCCCAAGGGACACGCAACAGTAGTAGGTCTTCAGCGCACACTCGGCTATTACATTGACTCCTTTGCTTTCGGCTCTCCGTTGGAGATAAGGGTCGACAACGATGCCTTCCGCCACATCGCAGGGCAATGGGTATATCCACGCATCAAGGCAACCGACACCATAAAGCGCAACGGGTTCAAGGGTTGTTGCCACGCAATGCACCCCGTGACACTCTTTCAGCAGTTGCTCACCAATCCCAAAGCCGAGACACTGATGAAATCCGGAGACATCGAAATGCTACGCTATCTCTGCCAGCATCCGCAGGAGGTTGACAAGTATTGGAACTCCATCAAGGTAGCCAAGAGAGCCGGATATACATTCAAGGCACCGAGTATGTGGTTCGACTACATCAAGATGTTGGAGCGTATGGGCAGAGACCTCCATTCCCCGTCATTGGTCGCCCCCAAAGACCTCAAACACGCCCACGATGAATATGTGGAGAAGGTCAACCGACAGAGAGTGAAGGAGCAGAGGGAAGCCAACCGCAGGAAAGCGGAAGCCGACCAAGCCAAGTTTGAGGAACTCAAAGGTCGCTTCATCGGACTGACGATGACAGACGGAACAATCCGGCTCCATACCCTCGACAGCATAGCCGACTACTATGAAGAAGGCACCAAACAGCATATATGCGTAGGTTCAGCGGGCTACTACCTCAAAGACGACACGTTGGTGTTCACAGCCACAATGGGAGGCAAAACCATCGCCACCGTTGAAATCTCGTTGAAGGACTATTCAATAGTTCAATGCCGAGCCTTCGCAAATAAGGTATGTGAATATACCGAGCAGATAGCCGGCATCATCAAAGCCAACAAGAAGATGATTGCCGAGCGCAAGAGAGCATAAGTTTAACACGACCACCGCCAACTCCGGCGGTGGTCACAACACCCCACAAGACCATGACACGTATGACCCAAAACGGAATATCAACCACCCAAGCCGGACAGGAACAGTACGAGACCTTTTACTCAGCCCGCCGAGGAAAGAAGATTAGCAGAGTAATGTACGACTACCGCACCCATGACGGAGACCTCTTTTCGGTAGTCGCTCCGACCGTCAGAGAGTGCCGTCACAAACGTGACGAGTGGCTCGCCAAACGAAACAAGTAACCATAGCCATATCAGTGAAGAAGGCGGTGAAGCGTGATGCTCCATCGCCTTCGATTTGCCAAAAATTTCGGCCGCCACTGGCGGCGTTTGGAGAGATCCTCATACGGTGTAAATATTATCGTCACTCGATTTATTTCTGATTCTCTCTTTTAAGAATTTTATTGATTGTCACAATCATTGTATCGTGAAGAACGACTTTTAGACTGTTGTCATCTTTCAAAGCTATCTCTCCCCGATCTATGAATATATCAAGAAGTTCCCTCTTTATTTTAGAGTATGGTTCACCAAATGGTATCAGTCGTTCATCTTCCCAATATCTGATTACAATATCAATCCACAATTCTTTCAATGCCGCCTTTTCCTCCTTGTTGAGTTTATCGTATTTCTTGTGCTCCGGCTCGATGGGAGGCATAATATCAATATCCGGATTGAACATGTCGTATTCTATTTCACCTAACACATCTTCATCATCTATGACCGGGATTTCGGGGTCGAATTCGACCCCTTTCTTTTTACGGGACATACAATCCTTGCATACATGGAGTGCGTGTCCCTTGCCACTGAATTTCTCATTGGCTTTGTATTCACCGCATATTCGGCAGTAATGTCCTTGTTGCTTCTTTTTCTTTGCCATATGCAAAATTAACAATTTATTAGAATACCGCCAGTCGCTATGTGTCCGGAAATATTCACAACTGCGAGATCCATCATATAGTGGTTCTCGCAGTTGTGTGAAACTGAGACAGTCTTGTTCAGACTGCAATGTCTATATGCTGTGGATTTTTGATAGTGCTTCTTGATACACGGAATACCTCTGGATTCTCAAATTCCACATCATCGGGAGAATAATGTAACCCGATAGCTGTTGATTCTCCGCAATGAGCGCAACGGCCTATTACGATCCCTGAGGCTATTTGCTCCATTTCATCTTCGGTATTTGGGAAGTCGAACTCGATTCCTTTATCAGATCCACACTCGGCGCACTTACTTTTCTGAGAGTAATACTTGGCTTTGCCAAGGTGAAAAACAGTGAGAGAGATGAGGGACACTTTGTACTGAAGCTCCTCATCGTGGTTTGAGGCTGGCTCTGTCTTATTTTTAGGGTCAGTCATTTTTAGTTTTTTATTGTGTTAATAGTATATCTCGCTTATGCCGACAATCCCGGCCTGAGCAACAGGTTGTGTCTGCTCGCAGACGCTCCATTCACCAAAATAGGCATTCCCGGTGATGTTTTCACGGATATTATTACAGATATTCAGAATAATATGGGAGTATGGGAAGTATGTCAGCATAGAAATTTTTTATTTTTGTTAAACATTCGATATTCCAAACACACGTTTCCTATATAAGGTTCAGAGGAGTATCGAAATTTTTTATTACCTTTGTAATCTAAATTTCCACCATATAAAACTGATAACAATTATGACTAAAGCAGAAATAGCGACCGAAATCGCAAAGACTACCGGCATCGACAAAGCCGCAGTTCTCTCGGTAGTTGAGCAGTTCATGGCTGTTGTAAAAGACAGTCTCGCCCATGGTGAAAACGTCTATCTTCGTGGTTTTGGCTCATTTATCGTCAAAACCCGCGCCGAAAAGACGGCTCGAAACATCAGCAAGAACACAACCCTCATAATTCCGGCTCACAATATTCCGGCATTCAAACCCGCCAACACCTTCAAAGAAGAAGTTGCAAAATAAGATGGATAACAAATATAATGAAAATGGCGATAATCCCGTTGATGATATGACGGTTGATTACGACTATCATGTCAATACAGGGGATTTGCCCGAATTGTTTGATGAGGCATCCATAGATGACTTTATCGCCAATCTCAATTACTGGGATTGAAACGCTGATTCTCATAAACAAGAATACTAATACCATCGGAAGACATGACCCATAAAGAAATAACAGAGCAATCGCGAAAACTTTTGTTGCTGGCCGGAATTAAACTATTCGGTTCCAAAGGCTATGATGCGACATCTATTGCCGATATAGAAACCGAACTACATCAGACTCGCGGAGCCATAACGTATCATTACAAGTCGAAACTCGGCATGTTTGAGGCAACGGTCAACAAATACTATCTCAATCGTGTCATGCCGTCTTCCGTTTCAGAAGAATACCGTAACAGTCTCAAAGACTTTTATATCAAATATGTCTCGATGCTGGAGGAAGAATGTCTGGAACTGACGAATGCCGGAGTTTGTAATGTTGCAGGGACATTCCTCAATCTTGAAACAGATGCACTGAGAAGTATCCCTGATTTCAGAGACAAGTGTGCGGAGCTTAATGAGAGACAAATATTAGTTCTTGAACTTGTGATAAGGCGGGCCATTCAGAGTGGAGAGATTAAGGCAAATATTATTCCGGCAGTAATCGCTGAAATGTTTATGAACGCGGTCTTGGGTCAGACACACCGTTCTAATGTCGAAGGGTTCTTGTACTACACAGATGGAATGTTACGCCAGTTCAACAGCCTTTATCGGTTGATTTCCAATAATTAGCCTGCAAATATTATGTCAGACAATACGACCATTATAAGCTGGAATATCAACAGCATTGGCAGACGTTTCGACGAGCTGAAACAACTCGTTGAAAAATATAACCCTGACTATATTTGCCTGCAAAAAGTCAGGAACAAGACCTCCCTTGACAAATTCACGATTCCGGGTTATCACTCGTTGTTCACATTTGATGATTATGGTTCGATGAGCGGGGTCTTGCTATACACAAGAATAATAGACGGTATCGATTCTATTCTTCAACTTGACTCAATGCCTAAACGCATACAGACTCCCGCTTTGAGTGCCGAGGGACACTTGCAAGTCTATAACTGTGGAAAGTTCATTCTTGCAAATGCCTATGTGCCCTTTGCCAATCCACAACTTGAAGGTTCTATAGAGTACCGCAAGGCATGGGACGAACAATTCCGCAAACTTATAGTGGGACTGTCGGATGAATTGCCGGTCATCATTTGTGGCGATCTGAATATTGTGCATACAGACAAAGATGCCTGTGAAGAGAAACATATCCAGAACCGACCATGTTTCTCGACATGGGAACGAGCTGATTTTGATTCATTGTTATCAGAGGCGAATCTTGTAGATGCTTTCCGCCACCTGCATCCGGAAGAAAAGAAACCGTCATTCTACGGCAATTTCAGATTCTTGGGAATCGGCAACCGCATAGATTATTTTCTCGTCAGTCGCTCTCTGCTACCTGAATTGATTGATTCCGATGTGTTGACTGACTTCGGAACAGGGCAGAGCGCACCCATAATACTTACTCTCAGGGATAATGGTTAATCTACGGTGCGTCGTCGAGCATATCACTTACCAGAATCAGGAAAACGGCTGGTCGGTGATGAAAGTCAAGGTCAAGGGATATGACAATCTCGTGACCCTGACCGGTTCTTTGCTTGACGTGCCAGTAGGGAGTGTTCTTCTAGTTGACGGAGACTGGCGTGTTGACCCGAAATATGGTCAGCAGTTTGTGGCTCAGTCTTGGACCGAGGTAATGCCTGCCACTCTTTATGGAATTGAGAAATACCTCGGCAGCGGTCTGGTGAAGGGTATCGGACCGGCATACGCAAAGGCGATAGTCAGTCGTTTCGGTCTTGAGACTATCGACGTGATAGAAAACGACATCGAGAGATTGCTTGAAGTTCCACGTCTCGGGAAGAAACGCATGGAGAAAATCCGCGAGAGCTGGGAGAAACAGAAAGACATCAAGGAGGTGATGGTATTCCTGCAAGGTCATGGAGTCAGTACGGCTTTCGCCGCGAAGATTTATCGTAAGTACGAAAAAGAGTCTATCGCCAAGGTAAAGGAGAATCCGTATCAGCTTGCGGATGACATCTGGGGCATAGGGTTTAAGACCGCAGACAGCATTGCCTCCAAGATGGGTTATGTGAAGAATGATCCCCGCCGGTGCCGCAGCGGAATACTTTATACCCTCAACGAACTGGCGGAAGACGGTCATGTTTATGCCGAGCCGGAACAGTTGGTAGAAGCCGCTGTCAAACTGTTGGATGCAGAGGAAAATCCCGTGCGTCAGGCTCTCTCCTCGATGATGGAAGCGAAAGATGTTATCGCTGACAACGACGTGATATATCTGCCTCCCTTCTATTATGCCGAGAACGGTTCCGCAAAGAGGTTGCAGACTCTCCTTTCTGATACATCGTTATTCAATTCCGATGTTGCTGCGGAACCGGAAGCAGAGTATGGCTCTAAAGCCGATGGTATTGTCTATGACGAGGTGCAGCAGGCAGCAATTCAGAAAGCCCTCGATTCTAAAGTTATGGTGCTGACCGGCGGACCCGGTACGGGCAAGACTACCACCACACAGGGAATAATCGCTGCTTTCAAAGCCCGTCACATGAGTATTCTTCTCGCCGCCCCCACAGGTCGCGCCGCCAAGCGAATGTCGGAGGCAACGGGTATGGAGGCTAAGACAATACACCGTCTTCTGGAATATAATCCGATGGACGGATATAAGCGCAATGACGAAAATCCATTGGAGGGAGACGCTCTGATTGTGGATGAATGTTCGATGATTGACATTCTGCTGTTCTACAACCTGATGAAAGCAATCCCATCGAATATGCGTCTGATACTCGTCGGCGACATTGACCAGCTGCCGAGCGTCGGTGCGGGAAATGTATTGCGGGACATAATCGACTCCCGGCAGATTCCGGTGGTAAGGCTGACGCGCATTTTCCGTCAGGCACAGTCGAGCCGTATCGTTATGAACGCCCATGCCATAAACGCCGGGCAGTTCCCGAATATCAGGAACGGTCTTGACACCGATTTCTTCTTCATAAATCAGGAGGATGCCGATGAAATGGTAAAACTCATCATCGGACTTGTGCGCGACCGGTTGCCGAAGAAATACGGCTATCCGCCGAAAGAAGTGCAGGTGCTGACGCCGATGCAGCGTGGCACGGTCGGAGCAGGCAACCTCAACATCGAATTGCAGAATGCCCTAAACCCAACGGGCCCGTCACTGGCTCGTGGCGGCTATACTTTCCGTCTGGGCGACAAGGTAATGCAGATTCGCAACAACTACGACAAAAATGTCTTCAACGGCGATATCGGCTATATAACTGCGGTTGATACGAATGAGCGGACACTGACCGTTACTTTTGATAGTCGCCTTGTCGAATACGACATAACGGAACTTGACGAGATTGTGCTGGCATACGCCATTACAATCCACAAGAGCCAAGGATCAGAATTTCCGGTGGTTGTGATGCCAGTGACGATGAAACATTTCGTCATGCTCCAGCGCAACCTCATCTACACCGGCATAACCCGCGCCAAGAAAATCTGCGTACTCGTCGGCACCACCAAGGCCCTCGCATACGCCATAAAAAACCAGACCGTTTCTAAACGCAATACCAAGCTTAAGGAGCGGCTAAACGAAAAATTATGAAAGCATCTATGATGTATAATATTATAGCAACGTTATCTATCGCTTTGATTGCCTGCTCAACAAATCATCGGGATAATGGTTGGTACCCTGTTGATAATTCCAATATTATAGAAGGGGACGCAATCGCCACGACAGCAGACTTTGAGGTAGTTTCTCTTGATACGGTTATGACTCCGGGGGTTGCATTTATTCAAGGGAAATTGAAACAGGACAAAGTTGATAGCTGGACAGATGCTACCGAACGAAGAATAGGCAAACGCATTGGATTTGTATTCAATGATTCTGTGATTATGGCACCAACAGTCAACTGCCGTATAGAAAGCGGTAGTTTTTCAATCAACAGCGCAGACAAGAAACTGATTCTTGAAATCTACAATTCTTTGGACTGTGAGAAAAAGGAGGTTCCCGACATAAAATCTCAGAAAAGCTATGCGACTGCGGATGGAATGACTATGAGAATTGTAAGTCCTGACCCGATTACAGTTCCGGTTGATTCTCTTATCGTGGAATTTATAAACAGCCGCAATGTGGACGGAACGATCGGAGAATGGTTCAGAATCGATAAACAATCGGCTGACGGGAATTGGAATGAAGCACCTTACTCAGGAAAATATCTTGAACTAAAGGCAAAAGGGACTGAAGTCTGTTTCAATGACATTGGATATGTCGTGCGGCCTGATGGCGCGTTCAAGATGACAGTAAAGCCGTGGATCTATGACCTTAGAGATAAATCCGCTAAATATCGACTTGTGAAAACGTTTAGCTATCCGCCATATCCAACCCATAAAAGCGACACGGCTTATGTCGAATTCCAAATCAGATAAATCGTTGTTTATGCTGCAAATTGGTAAATATAAAATTGGATTCGCACCGGCATCAGTGATTATAGTTTTCATTGTTTTGTCGGCATGTGCTGTCATAGCCGCTTTTCATCAGGCAAAACCGGAGTATCCGATTCCGTTGTCAAGACTCATCGTAATCAACGAGGGGATGGCATTGCTGGCTACACTTGTATATGGAATTTTCGTCCACTTCGCTATCGCAATCATCAATCGACTGAAGAAATGAACATCGAGGAATTGAGAGAGTATTGTCTTTCGATGGAGAGCGTGACCGAAAAGATCCCTTTCGGGAAGTTTGCGCGTCGCTTTGACTCGGTTCTCGTGTTCTATGTGCTCGATCACATGTTTTGCATGACCGATATGGACGATTTTACTTCCGTGAATGTCAAGGCCGATCCGGAAGTGATTGAAGAACTGAAGATGACTCGTTTATCGGTCGGAAGCCATCGCAACATGAGCGAACGCCACTGGATTCAGCTCAATCTCAACGGCGACATTCCTGACGGGGAAATCTATGACCTTGTCAGGCGGTCGTATGAAATCGTCAAAGCGAAATATACCAAGAAACTGAGGCGCTAAATCAATCTGGAAATATTGCCACTTTGATTACGCCGTCGTGATGGTTCTCAAAGAGGTCGTAAGCTTCGGCGATGCGCGAGAGAGGATAGCGATGGGTAATGAGTGGTGTCGTGTCGATTTTTCCTTGCTCGATGAGCGATAGAATTTCCGCGCAGTCGCAACCGTCGACACCACCGGTCTTGAATGTGAGGTTCTTGCCATACATATCGGGCAATGGTAAAATTTGCGGTTTGTCATACATCGCCACAACAGTGACTACCGCATTCGGACGGGCCATTTCCCATGCCATGCGGAACGTGTCATCGGCACCCGCCACTTCAATCACGCGGTCGGCGCCCCGGCCATGAGTCAACTGGCGAACAACGGCTGAACATTCCTCCGGCGATACAACAATGGCCTCGGGATAATGTCGGAGGACAAAATCGCGCCGCCCGGCATCTTTCTCGCAGATAATGATATGTTGTGGATCTTTCAGCAGAACACAAGCGAGGGTGCATAGTCCGGTCGGTCCGGCACCGATAATAAGCACAGTATCGTCGGGTGATATTTCCGAAATCCTTGTAGCCCAGAAACCAGTGGCGAGAATGTCACCGACAAAGAGTGCTTGTCCATCGCTGACGGTATCCGGAATGCGGTTCAGGCCCTGGTTGGCCATAGGAACGCGTACATATTCCGTCTGGCCGCCGTCTATACGGCAGCCGAGCGCCCAACCGCCTTCGGGCGACTGGCAGTTGTTGACGTAGCCATGTTTACAGAAGAAGCACTCTCCGCAATAGGTCTCGACATTCACCGTCACGCGGTCACCGGGCTTTACAGCAGTGACAGCGTTTCCGACTTCCTCGACAACGCCCACCATCTCGTGTCCGACGGTGATACCGAGCATAGCTCTTGGCACCGACCCATGCTTGATGTGCAAATCGCTTGTGCAGATGCTTCCCAGCGTCACCCGCACAATAGCATCCGTCGGTTCCACAATCTGCGGCTTCGGCTTCTCAATCAGCTCAAACTGACCTTGTTTGATATATGTATATGCTTTCATTGTTGTCGTTTGTTATATTTCTGAGATTTCGGCGAAACGTGGAAATGTACGACCGTTACGGGTTATACGCTCAAAGAACATCTTCTCGGGGCGCACCCAGTAGCCGTGGTCTCTATAAAGAGCCTGATATACGACCATGCGCTGAAGCGTCTCGGAATCCTTAGCGATGTGCCATAGTCGATATTTGCCTCCTTTGAAATGCCGGAAGTACCGTTCTCTTATCGGCTTGACTTCATCGAGCATGGCTCGAATGGCCGGCACGAGGTCACGGCGTACATTGTCAGCTGTCATAGTATGCGGTCCGTCGTAATCTATGGCGGTTGAATAATATTCCAGGAACAATTCTCTGAAATGTGCCAGCGTATCCTGCGAGCCGAACATTCCCCAAACGCGGTCGCGGTTGAACTCATCGTAGCAGTCGAACTGATGCCTTTGCAATTCGGCAAACTCCTCAATCAGCTCCTGTGTAACCTCAAACCGCTGTTGCCTGTCGGCGCGAGGCGACTTGTATTCTTGCCAGCCTTTGCGAGGCTCCAGAAACTCAGTCATTTTGAGAAAAGGACTGACAAGAATTGCTGGAATTCCTGTAAGTCTGACAAGCTGTTGACCGTAAAATGACCCGCAACTCGAACCCACAATCAGATCGAACTGCTGGACACAGCACAAATCCTGAAGCATATCCATGGCCTCGCCGGGATGCAACGGCAAATCCGGAGCCATTATTTCAGCTACTCCGTTCATTTCCACTTTTAATGTGTTGGCAATTTCACAGTCTCCGCTGGAGGTAAAACCGTGAAGAAACAATATCCTTTTCATGATTGGTTTCTGTTTCGGATTCCGTATATTATAATTATGGCAAGATGCAGTATGATTCCAGATACAAGCGTGACAAGCAATGCCAGTCCTTCGTTTATGAAAATCAGGTCTCTAAGGGGCATCGGCCATTCGAGACGAGCATGGTGTAGTGCCATAACAATGGTGCAGACACTTAGGAGGATGAAAACTATAATCATCGACAACGGGGCTATCCCGAATTTATATCTTCCAATCTGTATCATTGTTCAGTCGTTCTTTCAGTTTAGTGTTGCGTTTGGAAACAGTCTGGTTGAGTACAGTGTAGGCCAGAGCCTTCATCGTTCCGACCAGCTGTTCTCTTGATTCTTGTAAGTAATATTCTCGCCCACGACACACCGCAGCTTAATCATTACCAATTTATTTAGAGTTTTGGTTTCCATATGGCAGAAGCAGAAAATATGAACAATCTCTTAGAAGCTCTAGTCAATGCCACGTAAAGGTTGTTAACATCTTCTATCTTATGAGCATCTATTATTATTACATCTTCAAACTCCAATCCTTTTGTTAAAAGTGTAGTACCAATACAATTCCCTTCAACCTTATGACCAATTACCCGAATCCTATTTCGATGAATAATCATGTTATCATACATAGAGACACCACCTTTCATCCTCATAATTGCAAATATAGCAGAAAGCAACTCTTGCCGCTTAGGATAAAAATGCAATTCATATCTAAGGTATTTTAATAAAGCTTCAATGCTCTCAACTGAATAGTTGGAAAGTTCAATGCTCTTCAAAAGCAATTGAATCTTCTGTGCACTAATACTTTTGTCCCAATCTGTTTTCCGTTTAACACCTTTAGCATTAAACCATTCATCAATATCACCTTTCCTTAGAGACACTGAGTTCAGTAACCTAATGAAAGACTCAAAAAAGAGTTCTTTTGATTGCGAAGATATGCATCTGTCAAGGATTTTAGCACATTGATAGAACGTTTTGTCATCAATTGACTCTAGTAAGGTAAATTGATGTGATAAGTCAAATTGTGTTTTTCTCTGCGCACGTGTATTTATTTGATATTCGAACCCATTTGGGAACAAAATCAATAAATTTTTACTTGAAGTCTCTGAAATAAGTTTACGTAATTTTATCCAAAAATCGCTTTCTGAGGATTCTCCTATAAAGAACGTTGCGCCGGATATCTTATCCAAAGACAACGTAGTCTTACTCCTTAATGTTGCTCTTAACCAGTTCAAACTATCACCCAGCAGTCGATTATTGTCTTCTTGATACCACCGCCATGGTGTATTCAAAAAATTATAACAATTGAATTTTGAAAAATCAGTTTCAAAATTAACCATCCTTTCTTGATTAAATCCAAATATCGCTTGTAAGGGATCCGCCATAATATGCAATGGAATAGCGAAAGCACATAGTCTAATAAAGACGTGTTGCATGTATGAGCAATCTTGATGCTCATCTGCAATAATGTGACTATAGGTTTTACTTAATATCAGGCGTGGCTTTTTAAGCTTCATTATCTCACAGGCACGCTTTAATATCTTATCAAAATTCGGTCTTCCGTCTGCTTTTGCACATGGTAGATGACCATCGAATGTCAATACTATTTTCTGACAGAAACCTGAAATGGTTGTAATTTCTACTTTTGAACCTAAATTTATATGAGCACACTTTTTCTTGATTGATGCCACTCCTGCATGTGTATGAGTTAACACTAAAATAGAAGTAGATACAATCGGACACAGATATTCCAACGCTTCTGCTAGAAATGTTGTCTTTCCATATCCTGCAGGCGCTATTAAAAGACTATTCTTTTCACTTAGGAAATTTATGCTCCTTGGATCCATTTTGTAAGATTATCGAGCTGCTTATAAAGTCCAGATTCAGGCAAAATCATACCATTTACAAAATCCCCATATACAATTTCTGATAATTTTTCCCCCTTATCAATGTTCTTAAACCAACTCCCCTTTTTAGCAAATAAGCCAATTTTAGTTCGATTTGATATAGTATCATTTGCTATATTCGAAATTGTCTCAGGAGAAAGCCCAATTTGGGAATAACAGGCAGCCTTTGGATCTAACTCTTGTGCTAAGTTGACCAGTTTTACCAGAGTCTCCCAACATACATCTTTAAATATCTGTTGCTCTAAACTAAGACCATCTTCCCATCTTACAATTTTACAACCTGCTTCTTCTGCCTCTTTATGTTTCTTTTCGATATCTTTTGCGTCATGATCGCAGAAAACACAAATATCCACATTATATGTTCGTAAGGAAATCGCAACTTTATAAAATTTATCACCACCTTTACAATTCGCGACACTAACACCATGAAGGCTGAAACCATCCCCCTTCTCTCTCATAATAGAATCCATTTTCCGGAGAAATCCTTCCTCTGTTTTACCCTCACAGGCAATTACTTTCTTGGCAAAGAAAAGTTCGGGATAAGTTCTTAATACTGCTGCAAAATCTTCGTGATAATCCCATAATCCAGTATGATCGCTTTTTACGTGGAATAACTGGTTATAGGTGCTTTCACATACAACATAAGGAGAATGTGTTGTCAGTATCATTTGGCCACATTTATTCCCCTTAAACATTTTTATAATGTTTAGTATTCTATCTGGTTCTAAGCCTTGCTCTATTTCATCAACAAGTACAATTCCACCTAATTGAGTCAATTCAAGTTGAATCGCCATGGATATAAGTCTTCTTGACCCATTGCCAAGTAAGCGACATGGCTGATTATCTTTGTGCAATCCTACATTTCTTAAGGTAAAGGCGTTTTCTTTGAAATCCAACTGCGCATTGAAAGAAGAACTGGGGACACCCAATTTTGAAGCATATTCCTTTACCTTAAGGGCAGATTGGTCAAATTCCTCAAATGAAGATATATCCTTTCCATGTAAGAATGCACCACGTATAATGGCTGTCATCTTATGATTAAGACTTTCTCTTTCCTCCCGGGAATTTTGAGTCAGTGACGCTAATGGAGATTGTCTATGAAATGAAAAGTGAGATTCATTACTATCTTCAACAAAGAAGGATCTGAACAATTCTCTCTCTTTGCTGTGAATTTCTCTATCAGATACATCATCCCTACCTGATATAATATACCATTTAGGCTCGAGACTATCATCAACCACCAATCGGATAGTCAATGCTAATGTATCTCCATCTTCCTCATTAGATAAATCAGAAGAAATACTTCCATCACTTTTATGAAGCTTATAGTTAAAACCGATTGTATCTAACGAGGCAATCTCATCTGGTACATCTACAATATCTCCCTCTATTATTATTGGGTCTTCCACTTTACCACCGTAAAAATCCCAATCCGAAAAAGGGTAATTCCATTGTGGACTTAGAAGAGCATCAATAGCCTTAAGTATTGTTGATTTGCCAGAATCCCCACGTCCTATCAGAACAACGAAGCATTCGTCACCAAATGATGCCTCGAAATTCTCAAAGCACCTATAATTCTTTATTCTCAGATTCTTTATTCGAGCCATAATTATATATCATTAAATTTCAAGTGCTTGAATGCTATATCAATAGGTCGACTTTTTTATCAGGGATAAAATACAGTGTTGTCATGATATACATATTAATGGATATGAATAATTAATTCACCAGAAAAGGGTAATGGTTGATTTTCATCAACTATTTGCCATTTAATTATGTAATCTCCTTCTTTTATAGTTGAAATATACAACTCTTCTCGATTTGTTACTGTTTCACAAAAATAGTGAGTAAGAGCATCAGCTGTAATCATATAAGGATTACGGACTTTCAGTTGGGATTTATGATTCCAATGGTTTTCATATTTTCCACTACGTGCAGTCCCTTGGTACATGCCATAAGGAGATAAGGCAAGAGTGTTAAGTCCACCTTGAATCCGTTCATAAAGTCTCTTTTGAGCTTTCGTTTCTAATTTGGGCTCATATGGAGGTGTAACATCAACCTCACATAATGCTTCTTTAGTGTAAATCATTAATTCATCAGGGAAATATATACATATCCTCATTTCCCCAGATTTGATAGAGCCACTATTTTCGACTAATAAATTAAGCCGATTGATACTCCTGTCAAATATATTACAAGAAAGTTGAACTTTCTTTATGGCACACATTTCATCGATATATTCATCAACTTGCCGATTATAGTTCTCAACGTCATCTTCTTGGATTGCTTCATCGCCTAAGATTCGGGACAATGGCAAATTAGAACCACCAAAATATGAATTATAAGAACGATAGATACGGTGAGGAAATTCTTCTATAAGAGATTCTTTATATTTCTCTAATTCAGAATCAATATCCACTATTTCATACTTAGGAAATGAGATTTCATTTGAATGATTATCGAAACATAAATCTAATATAGGGGCAGCGTTAGTCAACAGTTCAATCTGTTTTTTTAACTGTTTTATTTCTGATTCCTCATTCGTTGGATCCATTGGGCATAAATATTTATCTGGCAAATCAAGGCACTCTATACCCAAATCCTGACATCTCAAGAAAAGGCCATTGTCATTGGAGATGATAACTTTCCTGTCTTGAGTATCAAAATCAACAGCCGAGTAAACTATCCAATCATCCTGCGACATCGAATTAAAATCATCCGATTCACATATTGTACGGGAAGGGTTCTTGCAAAATGTCAGAGGCACTTTACAATTACGCCTCTTGCGAATTATATCTGAGAGCTTTTTATTGATTTTCTTGGCGCGTTCTCTCCGCTTTCCGATGGAGGAATCCTTGTGTTTATTGATTTCATTAAGCACCATCGGACAAATCACAATTTCGTAGTCAGGATCTTTTACAATATCATTCCAATTGATATTTTCAAAATCCTGAAAATGCAGAAGAGAATTTGTATCTAAAAAAATATAGGTCATAGAATCAATTATCTAATGCCAAGTGCTTTGAAGGCTGCATCGACTGGGTCGGAATAGACCTCCAAACTGAATCGAGATATGAGGTCAGCCGGGACTTTTGCGTATTGCATCATGTCAGCGACCGGAAGAAGCACTTTCTTTGCTCCGGCATCTGCGGCAATCTGTAATGCTCCGGCGAGGTCGTTTGAAGGTATTATGGTTCCTCCGATGCTCATGGATCCAAGGACACACATTTGCGATTGTATCGGGCGCTGAGTGAGGCCTGACACCATTGACACAAATGCTGCCAATTCGAGACCCTGCAATGTTCCAAGACCATTTATGTCAGTAGCCTTTAGGTGAAGTTCATTTTCGGCATATTTGACGCTTTGCGTTACGCGGCTCAGGTTTGACCGACAGTAGTTAACCGCCTCCTTCAGCTCGTCACTGATAGCGCTTCCGCTTCCAAATCCCGTATGAGTGAACTTGCCGTTTCCGGGCATCACCTGCAAATCGAGCCTGACAAGACCGAGATTGCCGTCACCGGGTGTATGTGCAACGCAGAACAGCGATCCCGGTTGCATTTCACCCTCCGGAATCAATGCCGAACCTCCATTTTCAGGTGTGCTTACATATTTTTCCTCGCCGGTTTCAAGGTCGATATAACTGAAATGGGTGTCGTAGAACTCAAGTCCGCCAATTTTCTTCAATTGCTCTTTGATACGTCGACGTCCGACAAGTGCATATTCCAAACATACACGGACATCCTCCTTATCATACTTTTCATCGGGGAAAAGAAGTTTCAAGAGTCCGCTGACTGTCTTTTTTACTGCTATGGTATCTCGCTGGTTAAGGTCCTTACCAAGACGGAAATACTTCTGTATAGCATCGCTGAAACTACGTTTACGCATTTCGCGCAGACACTCCGAGAAATAATCCGAAATGAAACCATAGGAATCAGTGAAGAATTCGGGTCTCATCTTCGGTATTTCCCAGCCGGGAAGATAATGATGGAATCTGTCGAAGAAGGCGGTGTCAATCATATCTTTCGGAAATGGTGCCAACAGATGGCTTACTTTAACCAGATTTTCGATGCTGCCGTTAATATTTCCTACAAACACCATCGAGGCATTGGCGTTAATGCTTTCTTTGCCGCGGCTGAAAGATCCATTGGCCATGTATCCCTTCATGATCTGAATACCATCCTTGTCTTTCATGTTGATGCCTGCGACCTCATCGAAGGCTACAACATCCCATGTACCGACAAGGCCCACAGTGTGCCGCCCCATATTATAGAAGAGATTTGCGACCGTGGTTTGTCCTCCGGAAATCAGGATTGAGTAAGGCGACAATTCGTCATATACATACGATTTGCCAGTGCCTCTCGGTCCAAGTTCGCAAATATTGTAGTTGTTTTCTACAAACGGAATCATACGGGCCACGAGATGCCATCGCGTCTGTGGATCAAGATTTGTCGGTTCCATTCCGACACTGCGGCATATTACCTCAATCCACTCTTCGAGTGTAAAATTATGGCGGTTCTCAATATATTCCTCCAGATCGGTAGCTGGCATTTGAATAGGCTTCAGCGTAAGGATGCGGAAAGGCGAACCCTTTTCGTTCTCATCATAATTATATTCGAGGTCGATGATGCACCAGATGCCGCCGCACAACAGCTTCTCGTACTGCTTTATATATCCGTCATCTACGATTACCTTGTTAATGTTGATATTGAAGATAGTGCCCTCGTAGTTGTCCGTTTTCTCGTTGAGTTTGGCCGATACCTTGTCGATTATCTTGTAATGTCCGCGTTCACGGATCTTGGCTTTAACCTTTTCCGCTTCATCAGGACGCACAAAGTTGTCTGCCAATACATGCTTTACGGTCTGAACACCTTCTTTTATATCATCTTCATTGTCTGTGGCGCAGTACATGCCGAGCAAATATTCCAAAACATAACTCGGAACATTCGCACCCTCTTTTATAGCTTTGGTAAGGTCTTTGCGGACAACTTTACCACCATAACAATCATTGAGTTTCTGATCTAACGTATCCATATTGGCCTATTCAGAATTCATTAGCAAACATCACGTTGACACGATATTTCTCCTCCTTATAGGGTACGAACTGGTCGGTGTTCGGCACCTGTCGTTCCAATTTCAGAGTTATGTCCCTGCCATTTAACCGTGAGAGCTGGTTTTGGAATATAAATACATGTTTCTGTTCGCGCTGAGTGCTGTCTTCACTCTGCGTTGCGAATGTAAGAATCGGGGAATCGGACAACAAGTTCCCGGCATCGTCATAGAAACCTATGCGTAGTGTAATCGGTGTAACTTTTTCAGTTACAGATTCGGTCTGATAGAATCCGATAGTCTGCTTATTGGTGGTGATTCTGGCGCGATGGCTCAATACGTCAACATCAACCTGACTGATATTGGTAGACTTCTTAATATTGACATGAAGGACAGGCACAACAATCTCCTGCAACATACTTCCGCCATGAACGAATCGGCTTCCGGAGCCCTGTTTCCTCATTCGTGTCATGCCTTTGGCAATTTGTATCTCGCGACCGGGAAGAAGACCGACATCCTCGCTGTTCCATGTCTTTAATACGTCGCCTCGTTTCAAGTTGTTGCCTATGATGAAACGGCGAGTATCAGTAATCAAATCGCCCTCGGCCTTGAAATCGGAGAATTCACTCTCATCCAAAACCTCATTCTGATAGATATATCCATGATCTGAGGTGATAAGGATATTTGTTCCGTTGCCATTGCGAATAAGCTCTACTATTTTCACAATCTGATCAAACTCCTCTTCCGTTGCCTTAAAAACGTCACCTTCGGTATCACGCTTATCTCCCGTGAAGTCAATACGATTGCTATAAATATATATCAAGTCATATTCTTTGAAAGCTGTTTTCGGAAAGGTAATCTCAAGAAAGACCTTGGCAGAGATGGCTCGGCTTTTGGTAACATACTGCTGAAGAATTTTTTGCCGCGCATCTGTACCCTTACTACTCATGCCGTCTACAAAAGCCTCATCCTGAGGCTTATTGTAAGAAAGTTCCCGATGAGGAAGAAGAGATGCCATGCCGAGTTGGGTGTATGACGGTAAAGTCGATACCATGGCCGGTCGCATTTTTGTCTCGGTTCTATTGAGTGCTTCAATGCGTTGTTGCAGTTCAACCATTGTCTCGTAGCGCATGGCATCGCTTATTATGACGAAAAGTCTCTTTTTCTGGTCGATAAAGGGATGAACATGTATTCTATAAAAATCTTGCTGCGAGGTAATGCCGTCAAACTTCCATTTTCTCATGTTGTCAACCAGCGGTTGCCATTTACGGGCAATCTCATCGAGATAAGAGGTAGTATAGACTCTTTGCACGAGTTCTGCAACCGGTGCAATCAATCTGGTGCTTTCAGCCTGCTTAGCTTCCCGAAAGAACCTGCGGTAATGAAAATCTATTTCATATAATTGGGATGTGTAGAGTTTAAACGCTTCCTCCACACTATTAAGAAAAAGTCCGGGGATATATCGCCTCACAAGTTCGATTACCCTGCGCGCTTCAAGTAGAGCCTTGATGGTGTGAGCTGCTACTTTCCAAAATACCTTAAACTC
This sequence comes from Duncaniella muricolitica, assembly GCF_910574735.1. Classification (NCBI taxonomy): domain Bacteria; kingdom Pseudomonadati; phylum Bacteroidota; class Bacteroidia; order Bacteroidales; family Muribaculaceae; genus Duncaniella; species Duncaniella muricolitica. The sequence continues at coordinate 44,057 of NZ_CAJTCF010000029.1, forward strand.
GCGGTCTCTGACTACGCTTTCAATCTGTTCTACGTTCATTGTGTCATTAAGTACCGCATGCTGGAGATGTGACGCGATTAATTTATCGACACAAGGGAATGTTTCTATTTCTACAAGTTCATCTAGGGTGAAAGACTGCAATTCAGTCGGAATGCTGAGTTCATGTTCAAACGAGGTTGCCAGCTCATGGTAGGTCTCTCCGAATTTGCGGCTGTCACGCCAGTCTCGCATAAAGATATGAGCAGCATTTGAAAGTTTCGGCTGCATGTGGAACCTGTCCATATCATCCCTGAATAACACGATCATGAGATCCTTGACAGATTCTTGACCGGCGTAGCCAAATAATACCTTTATCTCCTCCCAGAAAAATTTGGAAAAGCCATACTCTTCAAATTTGTCTATGATAGTGGTAACATCACTCACCGACTCTCCGGCCATTGACAGAAGCATCTGCTCAATAGTAGAATCCACGTTTGCGGTGACGCCCATCATTTCAAGAAGAATCGACCTTTCGCTCATCCCAGGAGTAATGCGGCGAATGAGATTACGACGGTTGGCTTCCACATTAAAAAATCGGGTATACGGGTCAACAAGACGATGTTTCAACTCCATAGGAATACCACATTCAGCCGCATAAAGCGACCCCATGTCTGCCGAAAAAACAGCACCCGAAACTTCCAGATCGAGAAGCCAGTTTTCATCATCTTCCGGATGTGGCTCTTTGCTGTATATCAGGAATCCACGTTCCGGTTGCATTCCCGTAAGAATATGGTATTTAATGGAAAACGGATTCTCTTCAAGAGTTAGTTTTTCCACACCGGGAAGTTCAATGGATTCTGCGACAGCGGACATTCCACCACCTTCGTCATACCAAAAGACAACTCTATTTTTGTCAATTAAATCATCAAGAACTGTCTCAATTTTTTTCTTACTCGACTCTGCCATTTTAAAATGAGATTGTCTTAGTTTTATCGTTTTTTGAGGTATCTAACTCTCCATCCAAATTAGCCTCTCCTAAATGTTTTCCTTTACTATCAAACACTTCATAGTGATAGTTGTGAAAATTATCCCAATACCACTACTGTCCACTAAAAATGGACGGGGTTAAAAATTAAATAAATTCGGTTCACTTGAACCATAGAGAACATTGACATTTTTGAAATTCGATTTGTCGAAGAGGTCTCCCAGATG